>CAZLUT010000020.1:0-27705 GCA_964562805.1 uncultured bacterium
GGGCTTCTACGATGATCGAGACACCAATTCTATCTTTTACGCTTGAAGCAGGATTAAAGGACTCCAATTTGGCAACCACTGTTGCTCCCAGGTTTTTAGTAATATGATTCAAGCGCACTAATGGCGTTTTACCGATCAATTCTGTAATATCATTCGCTATTTTTGTCATTTTTGTGCCGTCAAAATTTTTAATTTTTGATTATAAAGTCCTATATATGATAAGAGGCTGAATGCTGGCACTCTTTCTCACTTTGTAAATTTACCAAATCTTTTAGTGTCATTGATTCCAAAACGCCCATAAGTGCGGCGTTCATTCTCTTCCAAAGTTCACGCGTAGCGCAGGAGCTTGTCTTGGAGCATAAAAACTCATCAGCCACGCAATCAGATAAAGTAAGAGGTCCTTCCAGCACTGTAATAACTTCGCTTAACTGAATATTACTCGGATCTTTCGCTAATGAAAACCCTCCTTTTACCCCTCTTTCACTTTTAATAATACCAACAACCTTCAAAGTATGAAATAGCTGCTGTAAGTATTTCTCCGAAATACCTTCTTTTCTTGCAGTCTCATGAAGAAAAATCGGTCCATTTCCATAATTTTCTGCCAAATTAAGGAGAGCACGAGTCCCATATCTTGATCTTGTTGTTAATTTCATATGATTTTAAATTTTCTGAGGTAATTTATTCAATATACTACTAAAACAATAGTATTTATAGTATATCAAAGGTCTTCCAAAAAACCACCTGATTTCTTGACTTTCTCCTCCCCCTAAAAAAATGAGGTATCGAAAGGCGTATCTTCGGGCGCGAGTTGTCCCGCTCAAAGGGCGGGCGTCTCGTAAGGAAACCTATTTATTGCACGCTTTGCGTGCACGAGTTCCGCAGCACCCTCTACAAATCCATTCATCTGGGGTGTTTTTAAGTGATTTGTAAGGCTCTTTCCTTTTTACTATAAAGAGAGTCTTACCATGAACGAGAAAATACTCCGGATGAATGAGTGCTTATTTTTTTCCAATAATCTTGGATTTGATAGCTTCAAACTCTTCTTTGAGGACCGGCATGGCACCGCTTTTGGTAGCTACCAAGGCACCGATATTGTTGGCAAACTTTGCGGTCTTGCCCATCGGCCATTTGTTTAGCCTCGCATAAATAAGAGCGGCAATAAAAGCATCCCCGGCACCGATTGTATCAACCACTTTAACTGAGATGCCTGGTATATCGATCGCCTGATCGGTAGTCACAAAAACAGAACCGCGATTGGAACGAGTCACGCAAACTAATTTGACATTAAATTGATCTATAGCCTGTCTTGCAAATTTAAGCGGAGTTGAGCAATCAAAACCGAATAATTTGCCAATCGTAATGGCTTCCACCATATTAACTTTGATAATATCAGCCTTATCTAAAGAAAATTCGATCCATTCTTTTTCATAAAAATGCTGTCGGATATTGGCATCATAGATTTTAATAGCCTGAGGAGCATACCGAAGACATTTTTGGATCGTCTCCCGGCTTGCTTTCGATCTTTGAGCAAGCGTACCAAAACAAATGGCGGCTGCTTTTTCAACTGTTTTTTTAAGATCATCATTCCAAACAATATTATCCCAAGCAACGTTGTCATGGATCGAATATTTAGGCTGAGTAACATCTTGGACATCAACATCAACCACACCTGTGGGCCTTGTCTTATCTTCTTGGATATAGTCTGTAGTAAGGCCGGATTTTTTGAGGACATGAACAAGCTCCCGTCCTAATTTATCATCGCCAACACAGGAACAAATAACGCCTTTCATCCCCAGCTGATCTGCGTGAAAAGCAACGTTGCTCGGCGCGCCTCCCGGCTGTTTTTCTCCCGGCAGCAGATCCCAAAGAAGTTCTCCGATCGCGACAATAACCGGCTTTTTGATTATTTTATTTTGCTCTACCATCTTTAAACAATCTTAAAATGATGCAGTCCTTCTTCGATTCCGGCTGCAAATTCTTTTTTTGCCAAATAGGTCTTATTGTGTGAAAGCTTTTCGAGAAACTCCTTTAATTCAGGTCTGGCATTGCCGACAGCGATCCCATGGAAGGATTCACGAAACATATCACTATCATTGCCCGAATCTCCGGAAACAACCGTGCGATCAGGCCCTAAAGCCAAATGTTCGATCAAAAATTGGATAGCATTTCCTTTGCCGGCCTTAGCCGGTAATATATCTAAGTCTCTTCCGCTCGACCAAATAACACGGTAACTGTCATTGTCCGGCGCCACTTTTTCAATGATCTTTTGGGCTGCGGCTTCGGGATCAGGGGTCGTGTCTAGATAACAGCTTGTTTTAAGGTCGGTATTAAATTTATCGGGCTGCATCATGAGCCCTTCGATATCTTTTAGAAATTCCAGGGCTTTGATCCTTGAGTAACGCGCTCTCAGAAGTTCATCCCATTCTTTTAGCGGAGCCATTCCTTCTTTAAAAGGGGCTAGATAGATCTCGGTTCCTACCTGGCAGATAACAGCATCGGCCTCGGGAATCCCCTCGGTCTTCTGACCATCAATAACTTGTTCTAAGCGCCGTCCGGTGCAAAGGATAAAAAACAAATCACCTTTACTTCTTTCTTCATGAATAATTTTGCCGAGGTGATCAAGAGCGGGCCTGTCCCCCGTTAAAGTATTATCAATATCACTTGCCCATAGCCACTTCATAAAATTTCCTGAAATTAAGTAATCGGTCCTTCGTTTTCGGTCTCATTCCACCATTCTTTGCTATTATCAGCCGGAGCGTCCAACCCTAGTCGCTCGGGCAAGGCCTGACAAAGGGAAAGAATCCTTTGAGCAACACTATTCCATGTGAAGTGGCCTCTTGCTTTTTGAGATCCGTATTTGGCCAGTTGGCTCGCGATTCGGGGCCTTTCTAAGATTTGGCAAATAGCATGCCCATATGCCTCGGGGTCAAACGGATTGGCATAAATCGCTTCTAAGCCCCACGTTACTCTCTCCCAAAGACCGCCTTCTGTCGTAACAACAGTAGGGGTACCGCATGCCATAGCTTCAATAGCTGTCATACCAAAAGGTTCATAACGGCTGCTTAAGGCAAACACATCAGCTATCCTATAAAAATCAGGGAGCTCTGTATCCTCGATGTAATCATGAAAAATAACACGGTCCGCGATTTTAAGCTTCTTAGCCAAGTCTTTAAGCTCTTGGATCTGCTCCTTTTCCCTTTCGGAAGGCTCAGTCGAGCCGACCGCTAATAAAAGCTTCACATCTTTAACGCGTGAAAAAATGACCGACATCGATTGAATGAGAAGATCATAGCCTTTGTTGTGGGCCATTCTGCCAACAGCTAAAATTAAGGGCGTATCGCCAAAACCATACTGTTCTTTCAAAGCTTTTTTTGTCGCTAGTGAAACCGGGAAAAACTTCGAATCATCATAGCCCGGAGGGACCACGTGAATTTTTTTGGGAGGTACATCATAATCGCTTTTTTCTAAAATATCTTTCTGCTGAGGGGTCGTCGCGATCAGACCATCGCATTCATCATAAACAACCTTCTCTTCGCGGATACGGGTCTTGAAATTATATTGCTTTTCAAGCTCCTCAGAATCCCCATCCATATTATCCCGTTTCCAGGCACCGATCGAATGAGGCGTGTGTAGATGAGGGATCTGCAATTGATTGGCCATGGCTTGCCCCGCTATCCCTGCGTCCCAGTAATGGCTGTTAATAAAAGAGTATTGGATCTTTTTCTTTTTGATGAAGCTAGCTACATCATTGATCCATTCAGGAAGGGACAAATGTAAGAATTCTTTTGCGATAAATTTTTTACCGCCACAAGGAAAGCGAAGCACTCGGACCCGATCGTTGATCTTTTCTTCTTTTTTCTGTCTTTCAAATTGACGGGTCAAAATATCAACATGATAACCGATTCTGGCTAGACATTTGCTCAATTCGAGCACATAAACAACCTGGCCTCCCGTATCGGGCTTGCCAAACTCGGGGTAGGCTGACACATACCCATGGGTCGAGATCATCATAATTCTTTTTCCAAGCAGCATATCCGAAACCTCCCCTTAATTGTTACCGTATTCTATAGCATATTTTCAAGATGTTAAGGTGTAATAGTGAAAAATGGGGACATGTGCTCCTTTCGGGTATCACATGCATGGCACGTGTCCCCATTTTTATAAACCACAAATCACAAATTCCAAACCACAAACAAACCACAAACAAACCACAAAATTCAAAACACAAAGCACAAAACAAAGAGGAATTTCGCTTTACGGAATGATTGAAATATATAATGTTTGAAATTTTTAATTTGGTTATTTGAATTTGTCTGTAATTTGTTATTTGTTTATTGGAATTTAGTTTTGACGCTAATTTATTATCCCCTACTCCCTTTTTACGATAAAATTTATAACAATGAAAATTTATGGCAAATATTTATCACTATTTTCCCTTTTAGTTTTCATCTGTATCATCTCCTGCACCAAGCAAAAAACTGATTCAAACACTATCACTGCCTGGTTCCATTCAGGTCGGGGCCCCGAGCGAGCTGTTATTGAGGGCCAAGTAAAGCGATTCAATGAAGGGCAGGATCAATATAAAGTAGAACTAACCATTCTTCCTGAGGGCTCATATAACGAACAAGTGCAGGCGGCTGCTATCTCAGGAAAGCTCCCTGACGTACTGGAATTTGACGGGCCTTTTCTTTATAACTATATTTGGCAGGGACATTTGATTCCTCTAGACAATCTGCTTTCCGACCGACTAAAAGAAGATTTGCTTCCTTCTATCATTAAACAAGGTACTTATCGTGATAATTTGTACTCAGTAGGCACATTCGATTCCGGTTTATGTCTTTATGGGGATAAGGCCGCACTCAACGCTCATGATATCCGCATTCCGACTTCACCCGAAAATGCTTGGACGCTTGAAGAGTTTAATAAAATCTTAGAAAACTTATCTGCTGATGATAAAGATGGCGCCGTTTTAGATCTGAAACTCAATTATCAGGGTGAGTGGTACACTTATGCCTTTTCACCTGCCATTCAATCAGCTGGTGGAGATTTAATTAATCGCAAAACCTATCAGTCATCAGAAAATATTCTAAATAACTCTGAAACTATTCGAGTTATGGAAACAATTCAAGATTGGTTTCAAAAAGGCTATATCGATCCTAATATTGATGATGCAAGTTTCATCCAAAGACGAGTCCCGCTCTCCTGGGTGGGGCATTGGGAATATCCGCGTTATTCCAAGGCTCTCGGGAAAGATCTTGCTCTCATTCCTCTTCCTGATTTCGGAAAGGGTTCGCGTACCGGTCAAGGTTCCTGGGCCTGGGCTATCACTAAAAATTGTAAAAATCTAGATGCTGCTATGGCTTTTCTGGAATTCCTTCTTTCATCCGATGAAATTATCTTGATGACAGATGCTAATGGTGCCGTGCCTGCCACTAAAAGCGCTATCCAAAAATCCCCGCTCTACAGAAAAAACGGTCCTCTCAAATTATTTGTCGAAGGATTAAGTGCAGCTGCTATTCCGCGTCCTATCACACCGGCTTATCCTGTTATCACCTCGGTTTTTCAAGAAGCTTTTAATGATATTCGAAACGGAGCTGACGTTAAAAAAACTTTAGACCGTGCTGTTTTCGAAGTTGATCGGGATATTCAGGATAACAAAGGCTATCCTGAGGTAAAAAAATAAAATGATTACACAAAAAGAATCTCGGGCCGGATTTTTAATGGCGGTACCTGCTCTCTTGGGGCTTCTTTTATTTATCGCTCTACCCTTCGCGCTCGCCATTTGTTTTTCTTTTACTAATTTACGCTTAGGCTCTCCGCTTCCTGTTGAGTTTATGGGGTTAGAACAATTCAAAAGAATACTAACTGATATCAATTTTAAAAGAGCATTGTTCAACAATACTCTTTTTGCGCTTTTCGTAGTTCCCATTCAAACGGTTATCGCTTTAGGATTAGCTCTTCTTCTCAATCAAAAGCTAAAAGGAGTTTCATTCTTTAGAACCGTCTTTTTTATGCCGGTTGTTTTTCCGATGGCACTTTTGGCTGTGGTGTGGCAATTAATTTATGCGCCCGGCCCGGATGGGTTAATGAACAATTTTCTAAATTTCATTTCGCTCGGTTTATGGCAGCCTCAAGATTTTTTACATAATCCTTATCTAGCACTCCCTGCCATTATGCTCTTATCGATTTGGCAAGGAGCAGGATTCCAAATGGTAATCTTGCTTGCGGGACTCCAGCATATCCCCGAGCACTTATATGAAGCCGCTTCTTTAGAAGGAGCTAATTCCTGGCAAAAGTTTATTCACGTCACTCTGCCTCAGCTCAGAAATACGATTATTTCGGTCATTCTCATCACAACTATCTTAGCTTTTAGATTGTTCGATCAAATTCAGATCATGACCCAAGGCGGTCCTAATAAAGCAACGACGACCGTAATGTATGAAGCGGTTAAATCCGCTTTCGTGAGACAGCAGATCAGTAAAGGTGCTGCAATAACTGTGGTGTTTTTTGTAATTGTTTTAGTAATAACATTAATTCAACAGAGATTTTTAAAGCATGAAAAAGATTATTCATAAGACTATCCTCTATTTAGTTTTAATAATTCTAGCATTGCTTTTTGTTGCGCCGATTCTCTTTATGATCGCGGGAAGCTTTAAGCCGGATGAGAAAGTTTTAATCGAAGCTGGTTCGTTTCGCGCACTTATTCCTAGCTCGTTTTCGCTTGAAAATTATGGAGATGTTTTTCGGCGGGTAAATTTTAATCAATTTCTCTTCAATTCTTTCCTGATTACAACCGGAGTAGTTTTGGGAGGTTTACTAATTAATTCACTTGCTGGCTACAGCTTCGCTCGTCTTAAATGGAAGGGTCATAAGATAATGTTCGGACTTATTCTCTCTCTCATGATCATTCCTTTTGAAGCAATAGCTGTTCCACTCTTCTATCAGATTATCGTTTTGGGTTGGAGGGATAGTTACCACGTTCAAATTGTTCCTTTTCTTGCTAATGCTTTTTCGATTTATCTTTTTTATACTTTCTTCCTGGGGATTCCAAAAGATCTGGAAGAGGCCGCTCGTATTGACGGTGCTAATCCCTGGAAAATTTTTCTTTTTGTGGCCTTACCTTTATCCAAACCGATTCTTGCGACTGTCGGTATTCTGACTTTCCTCACTCAATGGGGTTCATTTCTTTGGCCACTCATGGTGACAGTCGGTGAGACCTATAGACCACTTCCCGTTGCCATCTCTACTTTCAAAACTCTGCCACCCTTGGAATGGGGAGATATTATGGCTTTTGGAGTGATGATGGTGCTGCCGGTCTTAATACTTTTTTTACTTTTTCAGAAATGGTTTGTAAGAAGTCTGGCTGCTACTGGAAGTAAAAATTAAAAGTTTTTTTAACTAATCCGCTTCACTTTCCCTGTCTGAGGATCAACCTCAAAAACCACGCCTTGGCTAGTGGTAATACGGATCTTGCCATCGATAGATTCGATGAGTTGAGGTACGTGCCCCTGCGGCAATCTAATATTGCGTATTTTATTGATGCTTTCTCCGTCCAACTCAGCAACCGTAACAATTGATGCAGCCCTTCCACGCCGTCTCTTTATTTCTTTTGCGATGGTTACATATCTGCCATCAGCTGAAACATCGACCCACTTTACTCTAATGCCGCGTGCAACAACAATCTCTTTCCCCGTTAATAGATTCCGTAGATAAGTTACTTTTCTGGATGCTTCCTCGATCTGCTCTACTGCTGTCCAATAAGCAAAATTAGGATTGCTTTCGGCTCTTGTGTAGCCTTCGGGGAGAGGGGGTCCTTTTAAAATGGTAAGCGTGTTCAGATCGACCCATGTAACTTGTGTGGCTCCATCGGCAAGTTCAAGTGTGTATTTGGCTATATTTCCATAATAGGTCACATCAGCGACCGTACCTTGAAGAGTGATTGTTTTACCAGTTTCCCCACCATTACCAACTGTTTCACGAGGGCCCGGATCTATCACAAAAGTTTCTCTAGTTCCCTTGCTAAGATCACGGACCGATACCGTAATAATATCTTCACCCTCGGGAGTCTGATAAGATTCTGCAGAGACCGGCTGCCATTTTATCCCGCCTGGCGCTTGAAGATTGAGAAATGTTAAATGCTCAAAACCTTGAGAAGCATCAAAAATATAAAGCATGGACATAACTTTAAGAAGCCCGAGATCACCATAAAGCCTCATCGGGTTCGAATGATTCTCTTTATACTGATAATCAATAACTTGCATAAATTGAGGAGCCCCAGGAGCAAGATCGATCAGGACATTCTCCTGAATATAATTACTGTTTACCCTCCAAGAAACTATCGGCTCCACACCTCGGGTTGCTTTAAACATATGCGAATCAACAAAACTTATATTTCTTAGTGGGTTATAAAAAGTAATAATTTTTCCCGATACAAAATTCTTAAATATAGTTGGTCTCGGCCAGCGCGTCGGGTCATATTTTGCTTGATAATAAATCCATTGACCATCCGGAGAAATGCTGCGGGAAGCGGTCCCTGTTATTTCCACCAAGACATCCAAATTCACCCAAGCTATTCTGGGGCCACCCAAGTGTGCGCGGCGATTAAGGTGAAGCACGGCTTCAGACCCAGAATAATCCACACTGGTGACTTCTCCTTCAAATTCCAATTTTCGCCCGGTGTGGGGATTAATTAAGTATGTTCTTTGGAGTCCAGTGCCGGCAGGCATTATTGATATGATAACAATAGTGCTATTGTGCGGAGTTTGGTAAGTTTCTGAAAAAATTACATATTCCCAATGGCCTCCAACATGAGTCGTAAGTAATGATAAATTTTCTAAACCTTGAGAAGCATCAAAAATCTGAACATCTTGAGTGTACCTGTCACGCTGAACGATATGAAGAATAAGGTTAGTTACCGGGTCAACAGTTACAGCAGAAGGATTCTGTGCCAGATAAGTTGTTTTCGTGATTTCTAATGTCGCAAGATCAATAAAATACTTAGCGTCTATAACACCTGTCTCTGTTTGAAGCATAAGTTCATTTGAACTAAATTCTATGGATGTTACAGCCTCTTCGAGTGTTATTTTTTTACTTGGATCAGAAATGCTTTGAACATAGGAAAACGTCCCTCCCCCACTATAATATTTTCCATAAATAACTGTACTTCCATCGGGAGAAACATCGCCCAGTGTTTTATGCGATGTGCTACTTCCGATCAGAGTTTGTTCCTCGGAAGTTATAAGGTTTCTTAA
This sequence comes from uncultured bacterium, assembly GCA_964562805.1. Taxonomy (GTDB): domain Bacteria; phylum Omnitrophota; class Omnitrophia; order Omnitrophales; family CAZLUT01; genus CAZLUT01. The sequence continues at coordinate 9,252 of CAZLUT010000020.1, forward strand.
AACTAATTTTGTTGCGCCCACAGCTAGGTATTCGTCTTTAAAAGCAAAATTAGGATTGCTTTCGGCTCTTGTGTAGCCTTCGGGGAGAGGAGGATCGACCTTTTCACCGGTTTCAGGATCATAATATTCAATCGTTTGTTCAAGCTCTGTGCGCACAGGCCGTCCATCAACTACGGTTGCCGTCCACGCCGGAGAAGTGAGTTTGATAAGATTTGTTTCAGGGTCAATCGCAACTTCCATAAGATCCCCGGCAGGATAATCTTTTACCTTCATCTTTACAGATTCTCCTGTAGCGATGTGGTAAGTATACAAATCAGACCCCCACATAAAACCCACTCCAGGCCAAGGAGGGCCTGCATTTGCGACCGTATAAACAAAATATTTCCCATCGGAACTCACATCGTAACCATCTATAGAATAGAGGCTCGAAGAATCACCGCTTCTCTCAGGAACATCAACTATTTCCCCGGTTCTTAAATCAAGTAAACTTACAGAATAGACAGTCCAACGATTGTAGGGAGACGGTCCCGCGGGCCCGCTATAACTTTTAAACGCAAAATTAGGATTGCTTTCGGCTCTTGTCCAGCCTTCGGGGATAGGAGTGGTTGGCATGACAATTAAAGGTTCCGGTTCACGAGGAGGTGTAATTAAAGTTGGAAGCACATCTTCGCTCAAAGCTTTTGGTTCTTGAATAGCTTCCGATAAGGGCTCGCTTGCTTCAGGCGGTACTACAGGTTCCCTTGGTGCTTCACCCAAAGCTATTGCTATCACTGGAGGTTCCGTAGATACCATCAACTCTTCTACATACTCATCAGCAAAAGCTTGAAAAGGGATGCCTAATATTGAGATCCCTCCTATTAATAGTAAACAGATTGATTTTTTAATACCTTTCGTTAACACCGGAACCACCCCCTCTTTATAATTTGATTGCCTCCAATAGCAAAACTTTTTAAACATTTGATAGAAAGTCTCTACTCTCCCCATGTTTAAAGCCTGCCCGGTATTTCTTGGGGTTTCAAGTTTTCTGCGAAATTTTTCAAATTCACTCGAATCTACCCCCCCCTCTATAATGTAAGCGCTTACATTATACCGCCTATTTTTTTAAAATTCAACTTTTGACTACTTTTTTAAGGATTTTACAAAAATTGGAATCTGTAAACTGGAACTTGCTTGTGTTTTGTTGTTTGTGCTTTGTGTTTTTCTAAAAACTAGTCACTAGTCATTACAATCGTCCAACAGGAATAATATACAGCGGCTCCTCATCTTCAGGGAGATCTAATATTTTTTTAAGCTCCTCGTCCTTAAAAGCTCCAACCGTTACCGCTCCTAAACCCAAAGAAACGGCTTGCAGGCTGATATTTTGACCTATGTGCCCTGCCTCCATATCAACATACCGCATGCCTCTTCTCCCATAAACACTAGTTGTCCTCTCATAGACGGCGGTTAAAACAATGCTAACGGCTCCGCTTTCAACACATCGCTGGCCTAAAGCTGCTTTTGCAAGCTCCGTCCTTTTATCGCCTTCCACTAATAAGGATAGAGTATTTTTATGAGGATTATATTTATAGATACCGGGCTCTAAACCTTCTGTATTGCTGCTTACTAAATAGGCTTTCATAGGAAAAGTAGCGCCCGCAGAAGGAGCCGTCCGGTGACCTCGGGCGTTAGTAATGCCCTGAGCGGCCCATAAGAGCTGTGCGGCTTCGCGAAGATTTAAAGATTCATTTTTGTAATTACGCACAGAACGCCTTTTTTGAAGCGCTTCTTCTACTGAAAGAGACCCTTCACGTTCCGGCGCCGGAAGTTTGATTGTTTGCTTGGGAGACATTTTATAGTTTTTACCTGTTATTGGTTTGGGAAATAAGAAAAGAAGGAGAAAAACAATTAATATACATACCAGTACAATTAATATAACTATCAAACTCTTTTTCATTGCTAACGGCCAAGACAAATAGAAATCCGCCCCATGAATTATTCCTGATTATCTTCTTTTTTCTTCTCTTGGGGCGCGTCGTGCATTCCTTTTTTGAATTCGCTTAGCGCCTTGCCCAAAGATTTAGCAATTTCCGGGAGCCGCGCTGCTCCAAAAATCAACAAAGCTACTATCAAAATAAGAAGTATTTCCTGTAATCCTAATCCAAACATTATTTTCCATCCTTTTCCATAAAGTTTTCGATCGACCGATTGTAAGTTTTTTCTACCTCATCAGAAAAATAACAAGCGGGCAATTGCCCCTGTTTCCTGTGGTAATGAATGCACTCGCAGCAAATCCCCTTTCGAGGACAAGGCTCATAAGTGCAGTTACACATTTTTATGTTCTGTTTTTCTTTGCATTCCATTATTTCCTACCCTCCTTATTGAAGTAAACTAATAACGTAAAAGTTATAAATTACTATGACTATCAAAGTCAGGATGATTAATAATTGGTAACCCAGATTCTCTTTTTTCGCCAAAAATTCAATAAAAGCGCAAAGCGGCGCCAAAAATCCAAAACTGGTGGTCGCTACCATTAACCCAACAAAAAAATAAGGCAAAAAGAAAACGGTAAACAAATGAGCTGTGATAAAAGCCCCAAGTCCAACGATTAGGAACAAGGTGACTTCGGCCAAAAGAGCCAGTATTGACAAAAAGAAAATAATAATTGAAATACCGATGCTCACTTTAAGTCCGCCGCCATTTTCCTAACATCATCCAGCATTTTTTTTCGATCCATATCAGTTATCGCGTGAATCGAGCCCAGGAACTCTCCGCCGATCACTTTCATGGCACAAAACTGAAACATACCCGCATCAATAACTTGATGCATACTTTTAACGAGCCCTATCTTTTCATAAACAGAATTGGGAGCGCCCATCGTTGTTATAAAAAAAACCTTTTTATCCGGCAAAAGTCCCTTGGCATCCGCCGTATAAGCAAAACCTTCGCTTAAGACCCGATCCACATAGCCTTTAGCAATAGCGGGCAGGCCGCACCACCAAAGTGGAAAAATAAAAGTTAAAATATCAGCCCATTTGATATGTTCCTGCTCTTCCTTGATATCAGAAGGCATCTCTTTCCTTTGAAATGATTCAAAATCTTTCGCTTTTAAAACCGGGTCAAAGCCAAGATCATAAAGATCCCGAATACGGACTTCATTCCCATTTTCCGTTAAAGCCTCTTGAAAAGTCTCTTTGATCGCGTGATTAAAACTTTTAGGATTAGGATGACTGTATATTATGAGATGCTTCAATTCAAACCTCCAAATTTATTGGCACGAGACATGGACCTGTATCCGGATCTCGCTTAAGAAAATACAAATAAATACCGTTAAACCAATAGGGTGTATTGTAACTATTTTTAGCAACCAAAGATAACTTTTCTATAAGGAGATTACGAGTGGAGCCATTACCAATTGATTTTCCCGAAAAACATAAAGCGTTTCTTGCCTCGCCAAGAAAACACATTCTCATGATAACAAACCACGGTGTTCACCAGTGGAAGATTATTCCGGGGCTCCCTGATACAGGCGGTCAGAACGTATTCGTAAATCAATTCACAGAATCCTTAGCAAGGCTCGGCTTTAAGATCACGATTGTTAATCGGGGCGGCTATCCCCATCCGACAACTGGCGAGATTCACAGAGGTCTCCACTATAAGGATGAGCACCAAAGAATCCTTTATATTGAAGATTCCAAAAAACAGTTTATTCGAAAAGAAGACATGGGGTCTCAGATTGGTGAATTAGTCGGCTTTTTAAAAAGCCGCTTGGATAAAGAGGGTTCCCACATTGACCTAATTATCTCGCACTATTGGGATGCCGCTAAGGTTGGAATCGAATTAAACAAGAAACTGCCCCAAAAACTCCCTCACGTATGGGTTCCTCATTCTCTTGGTGCTGTTAAAAAAAGAAATATGCCGGAAAGCGATTGGGCAAATTTGAGAGTTGATGAACGTATTGCTATTGAACGTGAAATGGTTCCTCAGCTTGACGGTATCGGCGCCACCAGTTCTGTAATAAAAAATGCTCTTAAAAACGATTATGACCATGATTCTAAAATTTTTCTTCCACCCTGTGTCGATACCAATCGATACTACAAGGAAGAATTAAAAATTGATCACCCGATTTGGAAGTTTTTAGGTGAAAAATCAGGTCTTTCAATCGATGAAATTCGAAATTCGAAAATTATAACCGAAATTAGCCGCACTGATAAAACAAAGCGAAAAGATGTTTTAATTAAAGCTTTTGGCAAGGCTTTAAAGACATATCCGGAAAGTTTTTTAATTGTTTCGATTGATGAAAAGCATAAATTGGCTAATGAGTTAGATAAGGTTATTCAAGACTCTAGCCTCGGCAACAGAATCGCAGTCGTTGGTTCGGTCTGGGATATCCTCCCTCATCTTTATCAAGTTACCGATATTTACTGTTCCCCTTCGGTTATGGAAGGTTTCGGAATGTCCGTTCAAGAAGCAGCCGCAACTGAAGTGCCTGTTGTCGGAAGTCACCTAATCCCCTTTGTAGAAGAATACCTCCTGGGTGCTAATCCTAAACTGGTTACTTATAATGAAAAGGTGGCACCCCTTCGTTTAGGTGAAGGAGGAATGATTATCCAGGCAGATGATATCGAAGGATTTGCTTTCGGTCTTAAGCTGCTATTAAAAGATGGCTCTTTAAGAAAAAAAATGGGTGAAAACGCCTTTCGTATTACAGTTCCCTACTTCACGTGGGATCATATGGTTAAAGATTTTTTAGAAAAAATAGATTTTAAATCATAAGGGGTTTTATGAATCAAGCACTTTCAAAAGAAAAACTTAAAACGCTACTTCAATCAGAAAAAATCGATGACTTGCCTCTTAAAGAGTTGGTTCAATTGGTTGAAGCGGAGCCGGGTCTTAATACTTATAAACCGGATGGTATTTGTCAAATTGATCCCAGAAGTAACGCGCGTATTATTTTTAATACGGCCCGCGCCAAACGGCCTCATGACAACATTCCTGAAGCAAACGAAGTGAAAACGCCCGAAAAGCCATGTGTTATTTGTGAAGGAAAAACAACCGGTGTTATTGATGCCGCAGATCTCAGCGAGGGATTTACTTTCATCAATAAAAATCTTTTTCCTATTTTTTACCCGGAAACTCCTCACGAGCATAAAGGAGAATGGTGCTTCTTAAGAGAGTCGTTTGATTCCAAAGGTTTTATTTCTTACGGTCTTCATTTTCTGCAATGGACATCTTCAATCCATGACAAAGACTGGCACAACATGTCGCTTAAAGATCGGCTTATCGTTTTAAATCGCTTGGCGGTCTTGGAAAAAAAACTTCTGGAAGAATCGGGTATTTGGATGCCTTCCAGTCAAGAGTGGGACGACCCGAAAGAGCGTCACGGCTTTATCTCAATCATCAAAAACCACGGATCTCTTGTGGGCGGTTCTTTAGCGCACGGTCATCAGCAGATTGGATTCAGCGATATTATGCCCAAGCGATTTCATGATGACTGGAAATTTCATCGGGATAAAGGAGAATATTTCACTACTTATCTTTTAAGAGAAAATCCGACTGAGCTTACAGTTAAAGATTATGGTTCGGCTGTTCTCGTAGTCCCCTATTTTATGAGACGGCCCTACAATATGATGCTTGTTTTAAAAGATACTCAAAAACGATATCTGCATGAGTTGTCCGCAAAGGAACTCCAAAGCGTTGCCGCTGGCTGGTATGACGGTATTCGAGCGATAATGCAAATCTTGCCTCTCTTCGGAAAAGAGCTTGCCTACAATGTCACGACTCACAACGGACCGGGAGCCGGTCTTTATTTTGAATTCTTGCCTTACACTCAGGAGATGGGAGGTTTTGAACATCTAGGTCTTCATGTCTGTCAAGGCAATCCACAGAGTGCCGCCAAAAATCTCAAAAACATCCTAGAGCAAGAGTAAAAGTGTCAAAGCGTCATCGTCCCTACGGGACTAGTGTCAAAGTATCAAAGAAAAAACTTTGATACTCTGACACTCTGATACTTTGATACTCTAAAGCTCTCCTATCGCCTTTTCGCCACGTTCTAACGTGCGGATGCGAACGCAATCCTGGAGATCGAGAACAAAAATTTTTCCGTCTCCTACTTCGCCTGTGCAGGCACCTTTATGAATTGCATCAATAGTTGGCTCAACAAACTTTTCATTAACGGCAATCTCCAATTTAACCTTCTTCAAAAGATTCCCAACTTCTTTAATGCCTCGATAAAGCTCTGTGACACCTTTTTGCCGGCCGCATCCCAAAACTTCGGTGACCGTCATAAAATGAATATCTGCCTTTTCAAGCTCTTCTTTAACAGTCTCTAACTTTTGAGGCTGAATAATTGCGATAATATATTTCATTTCTATTCTCCTTACGTTTAGTCAACGACCGTGTAGCCGGTTTCATGGTGCTGGGTTAAATCTAAACCAGTGGCCTCATCCCGATCACTTACGCGAAGACCAATTACAGCATCCACTAGTTTAAATAAAATAAAAGATCCGATACCAACGAATACAACAGTCACTCCAACCCCCAAAAGCTGAGTTCCAAAAAAGCCAGCGTTACCAAAGAAAAGGCCATCCGCGCCATCCGGATTAACCGAGGTTGAAGCGAAAAGGCCAAGCGCCAAGGTTCCAAAAATTCCGCCAACCCCATGGACACCAAAGGCATCCAAAGAATCGTCATAACCGAGGGCAGGTTTTATTTTAGCTACAAAAAGATAACAAATTACAGCGGTTGAAAAACCAATAACAATAGCGCTCATAGGGCTTACAAAGCCAGCGGCTGGCGTAATTGTGGCAAGGCCCGCGATAGCACCTGTAGCGACACCAAATATGGTTGGAGTCTTATTAGCACTCCATTCAATCAATGCCCATGTTAAACCAGCGGTAGCTGCTGCCGTATTGGTAACCACAATAGCCGAAACGGCTGTTCCGTTAGCAGCTAAAGCGCTTCCGCCATTAAAGCCAAACCAACCAAACCAAAGCAAACCAGTTCCCAGTATTGTGAAAGGTAGATTATGAGGGTGAATATGCCGGATGCCGTGTCCTTTGCGGCCTCCAATAACTAGGGCAGATATGAGAGCTGCAACACCCGCACTAATATGTACTACGATACCGCCTGCAAAGTCCAAAACTCCAAGCTTACCGAGCCAACCTCCATTACCCCAAACCCAGTGGCAAAGCGGGGCGTAAATAAAAGTTGCCCATAGTAATGTAAAAATTAAAAAAGCCGAAAATTTAATGCGCTCAACAAAAGCGCCAATGATAAGAGCCGGTGTAATAATCGCAAACATCATTTGAAAGGCCATAAAAAGCTGATGAGGAATCGTGCTTGCATAAATACTTGAAGGTTCCAGACCAACACCTCTTAAGCCAGCCCATTCTAACCCGCCTATCAGTCCGCCCTTTGTCGGACCAAACGCCAGCGAATACCCGATTAAAATCCACCAAAGACTTAAAACACAAATAGTAATAAAACACTGCATTAAAACTGAAAGAACATTTTTCTTACGGACCATTCCGCCATAAAAAAAAGCAAGTCCTGGAATCATTAAAAAAACCAGCGCCATGGAAAGAATAATCCAAGTCGTATCACCTGAGCTCATTAGCTGCCTCCTTATTTAAAAAATAAACGAATTTTCTTACCCGAGTAATCGGCAATCGCCGTGCCAAAAGAGGTTTTAGGCAATAAAAACTTGATATAAGGGGTGTAAACAGGGGGAAGTGAGCTAATAAAAAAGATATAAAACTACAAAATTGTCTTATTTAGACTAAAAATGTGTTTTATGACAATTAGGAGAGACTAGCGTATAAATTATATTTTTCGAACGATAAGAATGGAGTTCTTGCCTCCAAAGCCAAACGAATTCTTCATAAGTGTATTAAACTTATGAGGCCTGGCTTGATTCGGAACATAATCCAGGTCACAATCAGGGTCCGGTGTTTTATAGTTAATTGTAGGCGGAACAATACCTTTATGCATACCCAAAATACTTGCAATCAATTCCACGGCACCCGATGCACCTATCAAATGTCCAATCATAGATTTAACGGAGCTTACAGGAATCTTCTTAGCATGGTTCCCGAAAACTTTTTTGATTATTAACGTTTCTGTCTTGTCATTAAGGGGTGTAGAAGTTCCGTGGGCGTTAATATAATCGATTTGTTCTGGACTAATATTTGCTTTTTCAAGCGCCATGCCGATCGCTCGGATGGCTTCTTTTCCCTCGGGTTCAGGGGCTGTAATATGATGAGCGTCACAAGTCATTCCATGGCCCAAAATTTCAGCATAAATCTTAGCGCCCCTCGCTTTAGCATGTTCATATTCCTCAAAAACAAACATACCTGCTCCCTCGCCCATCACAAAGCCGTCTCGGGTCTCATCAAAGGGGCGTGAAGCGGTCTGGGGGTTCTCATTGTTTGTAGATAGCGCCCTTACGATCGCAAAGGCCGCGACAATCGGTTCGCAAAGAGGGGCTTCTGAACCTCCCGTTAGAACATAATCGACTCTTCCCGACTCAAGTAAATCTAAGCTAACCCCAATAGCATCCAAAGCGGATGAGCAGGCGGTCGAAACGGCAAAGCTTGGGCCTGTAATCCCGAGATCGATTGCAATTTGAGCGGCACACGCATCCGGAAAAGAGTTCAAAACGGTGTAAGGACTAATTTTCATAGGACCACGCTTATGAATAACCGCGTCTTGGTCCAGCATATAGCGGTTTCCCCCTATGGCCGTTCCCATTACAATTCCCATCCGGCTTGAAATAAGCGGGTCTTTCAAATCTAAGCCCGATTCTACAACAGCTTCTCTTGAAGTGATCAAAGCAAATTGAGTATTACGATCAATGCGACGAATAAGTTTGGAATCGAGCCATTTGCTTGGATCAAAATTTTTAATTTCACCGGCAATTTTTACAGGTACACGGGCGGGGTCAAAAATTTCCAAGCTAGAAATTCCAGACTTCCCTCCCTCAATCCCCTTCCAAAAAGCCTCTTTCCCTATTCCTAAAGGAGTTGTAGCTCCTATACCTGTAATCACAATTCGTTTTTTAGACATTAAACAACATGCTCCTTCAATTCATTAATAGACTGAATAATTAAATCAGGCTTTAGGGCTTCAAGCGATTCTTCACTCGAATAACCATCCCTTACAAAACAGGTCTTCATGCCCGCATTTTTTCCTGTTTTAATATCAACCGCGCTATCGCCTATTATCATAGCTTCTCCGGGCCCAATTCCAAAGTTTTTTAAAACCTGAAGGATCACTGCCGGATTCGGCTTTCTTTCTTTCGTCTTATCGCCGCATTCTACTAATTCGAATTCTTTTAATAAATCTAAACCTTCTAAAATCTTTATCGTATACCCCCGACTCTTATTTGTCAGAATGATCTTAGGCTTTTGCTTAAAATGCCTAAGTATTTCAAGGGCGCCCCGTTGAGGCTTTGTATTATCTAATAGGTGGTCATTGTAATACTCGCGGAATTTTTCAAGAATCTCATCAATTTGACCTTCTTTGCCGGAACCTGAAAGCTTGGCAACAAGGGTCCTGACACCTTCTCCGATCGCCCCTGTAACTGCCTCGACGGGTAAAGAATCTAACCCAAAAGAAATTCGCGCGTAGTTAAAAGCATCGGCGATATCCTGTTTAGTATCAGCTAAGGTGCCGTCAAAATCAAAAACTAAAAGCTTTACTGGTATCACCCGGAATAACCTCTTTTAACGTTCGAATCACATCTCCCAAAAATGTCCCTGCTTGCAAAATAGGATTCAGACTTTCAGGGTGCTTTGCCAGATCTTCTTTAGTAACACCAATCTGACTCACGCCGATTCTTTCAAAAATTTTAGCTGCGATTAACCCTGAAATATCTTCTAAAGTTTTAACATTTTCAAATTGCATGTGTTTTAAATTCAGATCATAAACTTTAACAGGGACTGACATTGTAAAATCCTGATAAGTCACTCTTCGAATCGAAAGATCCAAGCGTTTAATATCAAGGTAATAAGGTTTTCCGTTCTCAAGACCGAATCGATTAATAGTATTTAAATTAACTTCTCCATTGGCATCCTTAACAATATTAACCTCCAGAATATCAAGCGTCATTTGCTTAATCCTGAGCTTGCGTTTTAGGAGGGGCGCCACCTCAAATTGCATCATCACCGCAGGGGCATTCATGAGCCAATGTCGTCCAAAGTTGGGGGGGTTTAAAACGTGGAGTCCATCCAAATCCAAGCTGATGGAAAAAACATCAAAATAAACTTCCTGGATTTTCACCTTGAGATTGAGGTGTTTTTCGAAAGCATCCTCAATCCAATTTTGAATCACCATTTCTTTTGTTAGCGATATAACGGCAAGCGTAATGAGAAAGACTAAAACACAAATAGCGACCGTTCTTTTTATTTTCAATCTTTTCATAGATAGCTGTTCCGAATCTGAAAAAGGTTAATCAAAACCAGGGATTCTATATCCTCTAAAAATAAAAAACCCCGAGAGTAAACTCACCTCGGGGTTTTTATGCTATGCGATTATTTTTCGTAAACTTTTAGCTTAGCCCAAGTATTTCGGCCTGCAATACCATCTGTTTTTAAACCGTTATCGGCTTGAAACCGACGAATTGCGTCCTTTGTCTGATGACCTGCCACTCCATCAATTGGCCCAGTATAATAACCGGCATTCTTCAATGCTGTTTGAAGAGATGTGGTCTGCAAAGTAAAGCCAGAGGGGGTTCGGTAAGTGTTAGCTGCTGAACCGCCTTTAACTGGAACGATCGCTATTTCCTCTTCAACAACCAAAGATGATCTATCCGCTTGGCCTTTAACTGCCTGCTCTAGATCCCGCTGCTGCGCATCGATTTGGCTGATATCAGAAGAAAGTGTGTTTACTTGCATTCTCAAAGCTTCTACTTCCTTCTCAAGCTTTTTTGTTCCCGCGCAACCGACTAGGGGAAGCGCAATACAAACGACAAGAAGAAGGGTTAAGGATCGTAATTTCATTCTGACGTCTCCTTTACAAGTTAAGTGCTTTCCTATGAGAAGTAGTCTAGTGTTTTTGTTCTTAAAGTCAACAGGGGCGTTATGAATATTTTAGGGTTAATATGAGAAACTTTTTATCCCCTAAAAAAAATAAGGGTAATAAGTAAAAAGAGCGGAAGAAGAATCATGGCTGTCCGTAAAATATATCCAAAAAACGTCGGAACTTTCCATCCGGCCATTTCAGCAATTGATCTCACCATAAAGTTAGGTGCATTTCCAATATAGGTACACGCACCAAAAAAAACAGCGCCCACGCTAATTGCCTTCAAAATAGGTTGGGGCAAATGTAAATGGGGGCCATCCAGACCAAGGCCTTGCCCTATCGCTACAAAGGTCAAATAAGTTGGTGCGTTATCTAAAAAGGCTGAAAAAGTTCCCGTAAACCAGAAAAATTGCCACAGCGAAGTAACTCCTAATTCACTACCGCGCAGTCTCAATAGTTCGAGTGCCGGCACCATTGCAATAAAAATACCGATAAAGAGGATGGCTACTTCTTGAATAGGATAAAAATTAAAACCATTTTCTTCATGATATTTCTTAGGGGTAATTTTAAGTGAAATCAAGGCCGCAATTACCATGATAATTTCCCGGTACGGAAGCGGCGTAAAAACCGCTCCAATCACCGCCGCGAGACACAACAAATTACGCTTGCCATTAATCTTAAAAGGTTCCTTTGGAACTTCAACTTGAAGATCCTCGGTTTTCTTAACCATAAAGCTGTCAACAATATAAAAAAGTATAAGTAGTAAAACGGAAGCAACGGCCCACATCGGAGTCAATTTTAAAGTCCAGAAAAACGGAACTCCCTGCAAAAATCCTAAAAAAAGCGGCGGATCACCCAGAGGCGTCAGTGAACCGCCTATATTACTAACCAGTATGATAAAAAATAAGGGCAAATGCCAGTGGTGACGTCTATTGTCATTAGCTCTGAGAAAAGGCCTAATCAGCACCATACTAGAACCTGTGGTTCCAATAAAATTGCTCAAGATGGCACCGATTGCTAGAAGCGCTGTATTGGTAAGGGGCGAACCTTTTAGGCTGCCCGAAAGCCAAATACCGCCCGAAATAACAAAAAGCGCTCCCAATAAAATAATAAAAGACACATAGTGTTCTAAGCTGTGAAGAAGTGCGGTGGGAGAATTTTTGACGCAAATAAAAATGATCGGCAAGGCAAACCCAAGCGAAACAATTCCCTGGTTACGCAGCTTGTGCCAAAACTTCGGAAGTGCAATCGGCATAATTGCTATCGAAAGCAAAAGGCCGACAAACGGTAATGTCATCCAAAGGGCTGGTACCCAATGGTGTTGATCGTGCATTAGTTAAAATCTCCTTTTAAACGCAAATTGTCTGGGATTGAGAATTTTAAAAGCGCCTAGTATATGAAGCAAATTCATTTTGACAAAGATTTTGTTTGATAATTTTCTAGTGGGTTTTCATGAATTTTTTGGGAGTCACCCAAAAAGGAAGCCGTTTACCCAAGAGCATCCTCGTTTGAGCGTCCAGTGCCGGCAATGAGCCGATAATAGCTGAAACAACAGGAATAAAAAGCCACTGAGTACACATCGTGAAAAGACGGTATGATTTTACGTTATGAGGTTTGGGAGGCAGCATCGAAAAGCTTGCTAAAATACAAATAACAAGTGAGATCGAAGTCACATAAAAAAGAGTTTTGGTGATAACAGCCAGATTATAACCCAGCACAGTATCCTGGAAGGCCAGGCCTCCAAAAATAACCGGTAATGGTCCGATGAAGGCTAAGACAATTGCCCAAGTCGCCCAGGTAAAATGTTCCTCAAGAAGCTGAAAAATTTTTTTAACGCGCTGCATGAAAGGCATTTTATTCGGTTTAAGGAGCCCCATCATAAACATGGGAAAATTTTCAACTCCCCATGCCCATCTTCTTTTTTGTTTATATTGATTCAAAACTGTTCTGTGCAGGTTCCGGTCAAATGCCACATCCATCGAAACCGTGACATACATAGGGGTTACGTGATAGTTTCCATCATAATAAAGCAAGGCTCGCCAGAAAATAGCTGAATCATCAGAAACCATATCTAGAGGCCAGAAATTAATCTCGCAGAGAGTCTTAAAAGACATGCTGTGCGAAGAAAAAGTCACTAGCCGGTCCCGCCTCATGCTCTGGATCAATTGCCAGAAAGAAGAAGATATTTCAATCACCCGGGCAAAGCTGGGCGCATACCAAACATTGTTATTATAAACCGGAATCGGCTGAAAACTGCTTCGATAAGGGTTAGGATGCGCTAAGAAAGAATAAGTTAAACAAGCAAAATATTGTCTATGACAGATCGTATCAGCGTCAAAGCAAGAAAGAATGACTTTTTCCTTCGCAATCCCCTCTTCTTCCAGTCTTTCTTCCAACTTCCTAGCTGCCCAAGAAGTGTTTGCCCCTTTTACCTTTCCTTCGCCCGGAAGGCCGTCAGGATGCGGCACGACCATAATTGATTTAAAGTACGAGGCATATTCTTTTTGAAGCTCAAGAACTCCTTTGCGAACTTCAGTGCCCCCTCTTTCTTCCAGCGCAATCACGACCATAATACGATTAAGATTAAAATTGATCTGTTTTAGCGCTTCTAAAGAAGCCTTTAAAGTTTCTTTTGGTTCCCGATAAACCGGAAACACGACGGCATGATAAAATTCATCCCACTTTCCGTGAGAACTTTTGAGCTGCCGAAGAAGAGCGAGCCAATCCTTCTTTTCTTCTTTTCTAAGTTTCAGATGAGCAATGACAAGAAGGATTGTCAAATAACTGACTCTCATAACCCAGTAAAGGTCAAAAGCAATAATAAAAATCGCACCAAGAGTAGGTTTTATAAAAATTGTCACGACTAAAAATAAGAGAAAACTCCAAGTAAGAAATCCAGGTATAATTTGGAACAATCTTTGCATAAAAAGTTATTTTTTCTTACGAAGCAGCTGGGAAGGTTCGATCTTACTCCGAATAGTTTCCATCTGATCGACCATTTGTGTGACAAAAGGTTCAAGAAAATTAACAGAAAGTCTTAGAACCCGGAGCCTATGATATTGACCGGGGCCTTTGGTGATCCAATAAAAAAGCCCCTCATCTTCATCGATTGCCCACCCGTGAGGCCAAACAAAATGATCTTTTGATACGTAAATAGGATAAAGATTAACCCCTCCCTCAGTATCAAGTCCCAAAGCATAGACCTTGCGATGAGTTAAGAAAAAAACATAGCCTTCTTCGGGAGACCAAAAAGCGTTTTGAATAGGGATTTCGGATTCAAAAATCAAGCGTCTCTCATATTTGGGGCTGCCTGACTCCCCCGCTTCAGGCATCTTTTCACTCAGCATCCAAAGTTCATAATCATTCCAAAAAAGTATCTCATCTCCCGATGGTGAAAAACGAAAGTCTTTAACAGCTGGGTGGTAAAAAGAAGGGTTCAAAACATAAAAATTACCTTCCTTATCCAAAGCAGCCCATTTTCTTTTTTCAAAGGGAATCAGAGATTTCGATGAAGACTGCCATTTTAAGGGTGTCAGTTTTTGAAAGCTCCTAAGAACGCTTAATTGTTTTATGTTTTTACCGTTTCTGTCCGAGCGAAAAACTTCTGCCGAATCCGGCTTTAGCCAAATGAGACCAAAGTCAGTAGGTTCAAAATCAATTATATTTTTAAGCGGCAGTTTTTTACTCGATTTACTTTTAGTGTTAAAACGGTAGACCTCACCTTTATTTAAATAGAACAGCTCATAGCCGTTATTGCGGCTTAGCTTCACTATTTCCGGCGCAAATCCAATAACATCTTCCAAAAAAAATGATTCGCTTGGTTTTTTTACAAAAAGCAAATAATGAAATGTCGGCTTTTGGATCAAAACAACGGCCTCATCAGTCGACCAGCTGACCTCGGCATTTTTAAGCAGAATGTTCTTATCCTTGGGCAATTCTCCCAAAGCCCTGAGCGTCTTGTCTCCCAAGTGAAGACTGTAGAAATTTTCTTCCTCAATACTATCTGAAAGAAAGATGATTTTTTTACCACTAGGCGCTAAGAAAAAAGCATCGAAACGTTCCGGTCTCAAAATAGATTTGATCTTGGGAGTCTTTGGAAAAAATAAGATGTTTTCAAGTCTTGTAACATGATCTGCTTTGACTCCCACATTTTTTAAATAAGGCCAATACCCTTTGAGTCTTAGTTCAATATCGTAGTTGCCAGGAAGAAGCCCTGATAAGCTGTGGGGCGTTTTTTGCTGAAGTTTTTTGCTATTCAAATAAATATAGGCTTTTTCGGGAAAAGTTTTAATGGAAACGATCCCGGTACGAGTCAAGGTGCGCTGATCAGGATCCCATCTGAATCCTAAAGCGTAGAGTAAAATAGCAGGAAGCAATAAGAAAAACAGCAAGACCAGGGAATAAAAAAAGATTTTACGCATCATAAATTTTGATTCTATTGGATAAGTTTAAGAATCTGGATACTTTAAATCCACTTTTTGAACTTAAGAAAAACAACCATTCCGAAGGAAACTAAAAGCATGCTGCCCAAAACCATTAAATAGCCCAGCGGGTGCTGAAGTTCCGGCATATGAACAAAGTTCATACCGTAAATGCCCGAAATCAAAGTAGGGGGCATTAAAATAGTCGCCACAACCGTTAAAGTCTTAACAACCCGGTTCGTCTTGTGGCTCATTTCGGCCTGTTCATTCGCTGAAAGAGATAGGTAGACTTCCAGCGTTCCGGAAATAAGATCTCGGTAAGTTTCGGCCATCTCATAAATTCGATAAAGATGGTCATAAACATCTCTAAAATAAATGCGGTTCTTGTGTTCGATCACATGAATATCGCCGCGTGAAAGGATATTCAAAACATCCCGCTGAGGACCGATGATTCTCCGGAGTTTGGTGACAATTTTTTTCCATCTAAAAACGTCTTGAAGCAATTCATCATCACGTTCCACAAACATTTCTTCTTCTATGCTTTCTAAATTATCATCGATTTCATTAAGAATAGGCAGGTAGTTATTAATCAAAACATCAAACAATTCATAAAGTAAAATATTGCCGCCATGGGCAAAAATTTCATTTGAGCGGAAACATTTATCCCGAAGAATGCTTACAGCTCTCACTTTTGCCTTATGAAAAGTCACTAGATAATTCTGGCCTGCAAAAATATTCATTTCAACGGTAGTAAAGGTATTAATGGGTGTATGAAAATTTACTCCATGAACAACCATAAAAAGATAATCCTGATAATTATCTACTTTAGGAAAATGAATCTCAGCTTGGCAGTCTTCAATTGTTAACGGATGAAAATTAAACACATCTGATAAAATTTTTGCCTCCTCAAATGTGGGGCCTTCTAAATCTACCCAGAGCGTAGATTTCTTGTCGTGAAGATAGCGCGGAATATCTTCAACCGTCAAATCTTGCTTTAACTCTCCGTTTTGATAGCCTAATATTGTAATCATTGAGAGGATTTTATCACAATGATCTGAAAAATTTGATATGATTCTGCTTGAAATTCAAAAAAGATTCTAAGGAGGGCGTTAGATGCAGTTCAAAAATAAAGTGGCTTTAATAACGGGAGGCTCACGTGGCATTGGTAGATCTATTGTCCTAGCGCTCGCTGAAGAAGGTGCGAATATATTTCTCAATTATCTTAATAACGATGTTGCGGCTCGTGACGTTAAAGCAGAAGCTGAAGCTCGAGGTGCCAAGGTTGAACTTTTGAAAGCAAACGCGGGGGATCCGGCTGAAATCAAGCATATGATTGAAGCTTGCGTTGAAAAACTAGGCCGGCTTGATTTCGCTATTCACAATGCCGCTCTCGGTTCTTTTAAGCCTGTGATGAAAATGCGGGCCAATCAATGGGATCTTTCGCTTGATATTAACGCAAAAGCTTTTTATTTAATGGCGCAAAGTGCGGCGCCTCATCTTAAAAAAACAAAAGGTAAGCTCCTGACTCTTTCAAGCCTTGGAAGCAAACAATATATTGATGATTACGGTGCCATCGGTATTTCTAAAGCCGCTCTTGAATGTTTGGTTCGTTACCTTGCGGTTGAATTGGGCCCTAAAGATATCCGGGTAAACTGTATTTCAGGCGGCCCCATTGATACGGACGCTCTAAAACATTTTCCAAAATACGAGCAGATGAAGGAATATTGCACACTTCGAGCTCCTCTTGGCCGTATTGGAAAACCGGAAGATATTGCAAAAATTATTAAATTTCTTTGTTCTGAAGATTCAAACTGGATCACCGGCCAGACCATCATTGCTGATGGCGGACTCAGCTTACGCTAGCCGCTCAGCGATTAGAAAAGTGTAGTTCAGCTTCTGCTCACCTTCACTCTCGTAAGTAGTGTTGAATTTGATCTTAAAATTCTTCTTAAGATCAAATTCGGGAAAATGAGCGTCCCCTTCAAACTTCTGATTAATAATTGTTAAATAAAGTCGGTTTGCTTTTGGCAGCGCCTCTTTATAAAGCTGGGCTCCCCCGATAACAAAGATCTCCTTTGCCCCTTCGCACAAGGCGATGGCATCCTTAAGATGCGCCGCTGTATAAGCGCCCTCTACCTTGTAAGATTTGTTACGGGAAAGAATAATATTTTTCCGGCCCGGAAGAAGTCGTCCGATTGATTCATAGGTCTTGCGGCCCATAATTACGGGCTTGCCCATCGTGATTTCTTTGAAACGTTTTAGGTCTTCGGGTAAGCGCCAGGGCAGCTTATTCTTGACACCGATCACCCGGTCTTCAGTCATAGCAACAATGATAGATAAGTTCATACGGCGATCGGGGCCTTAATAGCTGGATGAGGATCATAATTTTCTAGTTCAAAATCCTCATATTTAAAATTAAAAATATTTTTAACCGCGGAATTGATCTTCATCGTAGGAAGTGTTTTTGGTTCCCTAGACAGCTGAAGCTTCACTTGCTCTAAATGGTTCAGATAGATATGAACATCGCCAAAAGTGTGAACAAAATCCCCCGGTTTCAAACCGGCTGCCTGAGCGACCATCATGGTGAACAAGGCGTAACTTGCAACGTTAAACGGAACGCCCAAAAAAACATCGGCACTCCTTTGATAAAGCTGGCAGGAGAGCCTGGAGTCATTATGAACATAGAATTGAAAAAACGCATGACAAGGCGGAAGCGCCATCTTATCCAAAGCGCTCACATTCCAAGCACTCACGATGTGTCTGCGGGATTGAGGTTTCTTTTTAATGTCTTCGATCAGTTTGGAGATTTGATCGATTC
This sequence comes from uncultured bacterium, assembly GCA_964562805.1. Classification (GTDB taxonomy): domain Bacteria; phylum Omnitrophota; class Omnitrophia; order Omnitrophales; family CAZLUT01; genus CAZLUT01. The sequence continues at coordinate 27,489 of CAZLUT010000020.1, forward strand.
CTTCCCCGCTCTCATCTCCCCCCCAATGCCGCCACTGATATCCATAAACAGGGCCTAGGTTGCCTTTTTCATCCGCCCACTCGTCCCAAATAGTTACCTTGTTGTCGTTTAAATACTTAACATTAGTATCGCCTTTTAAAAACCAAAGCAGTTCATGAATAATGGAGCGAAGATGGCATTTTTTAGTGGTCACTAAAGGAAAACCCTTTGATAGATC
>CAZLUT010000021.1:0-26586 GCA_964562805.1 uncultured bacterium
TAATAACACCGGTCCTCACGGCCTCAGCCATATCATTTTTTCCTGAAGCGCCTCCTGAATTAAAAAGTCCCAAGCGGCCCATATAGATTTGAAATACCTGATATCGGCAAAGGTCGATTGGGTGATCTGAGGCAAGCTCAGTATAAATTCGTTTATCATATTTTCCATAACCCTTCTTTTCTTTGTTTAAGGCCTCATAGCCGCCGGTAAGGGTTGGTAATTTTTGTTTGATAATGTCTGCTTCGATAGTAACGCCCAAATGATTTGCCTGTCCCGTAAGATCCGCGCTTGCGTGATAATCCTTATCGCCGATTTTAAAAGCGCTATTGCGCAAATAACACCAAAGGATGGTAGCAAGCCCCATTTCGTGTGCCGCGTGAAAAGCCCTGGAGACTTCTTGGATCTGACGCGTGCTTTCAGAGGAACCGAAATAAATGGTAGCCCCGACCGCAACAGCACCCATGTCACGAGCCTGTTTAATATTAGCAAAAAAGATCTGATCATGTTTATTAGGATAAGTGAGAAGCTCGTTGTGATTAAGTTTCAAAATAAAAGGGATCTTGTGCGCGTATTTACGGGCCACAGATCCTAAAACTCCCAGAGTCGAAGCGACACCATTACAGCCGCCTTCTATTGCAAGACGCACGATATTTTCGGAATCAAAATATTCCGGGTTGGGAGCAAAGCTTGCGGCTGCTGAATGTTCGATACCTTGATCAACCGGAAGGATTGAAAGATAGCCGGTGCCGGCTAATCTTCCTGTTCCAAAAAGCGTTTCGAGGCTGCGCAAAACGGGAATTGTTCTGTCGCTTGGTCCAAAAATTCTATCAACCCATTCGGGTCCCGGCATATGAATTTTGTCTTTTGGAACTATACACTTATGGCTTAATAAATCCTCGGCTTCACTACCGAGCAAATTAGTAATTTTTTTTGTGGCGGTCATATTGAACCTCCTCGCAACGCTTTGATATTTATTTTTTTTTCTTTTTTAGCTGTATGTCAGGCTTCCATCTAAGCCAAGAGCTTTTGGAATTTTTATGAAGTTTAAATACGGCGCCATCCTTGGCCTCCGGCCCCATATTCTTGTTTCCAGGCGTACGAAAGGCAACGCCGCCCGCCAAGACAGCTTCCAAGGATTCTGTTGTGATCTTGGTTCCCAGTATGTTTGCCGACATCTTAATCCCGCTTACGCTCCAAAATTTACTGTTTTTTCGTACCAATGGCGCGTATTTATCGGAAATGTGTACGTAGATCTTCACACTCTCCGAATTCTTTGCCAGGTCAAAATGCTCGATCTCTCCTATTTGGATTTTGCGATAATAAATGGGTGAGCCGACACGCACCGAATTAAGTTCGTCTGTTTCCAATATAATATTGATCCCGGGAGCATTTTTGCTTCCAAGCTGAGGTTCTTCAAGGCCTTGAAATTCTTTGGCCGGCTTTCCAGAACCAGGCGAAGCCGCAATATAGACTCCGCTTACTAAAGTGTCGAGCCCCGTAATGCCGCCTGGGCCTACCTGAGGTCTCACAACCCAATAATCGGCACCTTCTTTGGCTAAGCCGGCAGCCGATTTATCAAGCGTTGCTTTAACGATTACTTCTTTTAAGTCAGGGCCAAGCTCGATGCTGTCGACCTCGCCCACCAAAACGCCTTTGTAACGGATAAATGTCTTTTTGCTCTCGACACCTTCTCCGTTTTTAAAGGTAATCGTAATAGGTATTCCCCGCTCAGCGACAGTTTGATAAATAAGCCATAGACCAATTCCGATCGCAATTAGAGGAATAAGCCAAATAATAGAAAATTTCCGCCTTTTACCTACCGTAGCTTTTGGTAACATATTTTGTTCGTTCATGAATCGCCCTCCGCAGTGTCCCAAATTAATCTTGGATCAAAGCTTTCTGATGCAAATAATGTTAATACAACCACCGTGGCAAACGCAAGCGCTCCCGGCCCCGGTACTACGGTGGCGATTTGCCCTAGCTTAACAACAGCCACCAAAAAAGAAAGCAAAAACACATCAAGCATCGACCATCGCCCTATGATGCTAATGATCCTGTAAAGGCGCGTCTCATCGTGCTTGTTGCGCCCCCATTTGATCGCTGCCATTAAATATAAAAGCCCTAAAAGTTTAAGCAGGGGGATCAATATGCTGGCACAAAACACCAAAGTTGCTACAAGCCACATGCCGCTTAAATAAAGCGCTTTAACACCTTCCCAAATGGTGTTGGTTTGGGCTTGCCCCATAAATTCAAATGTCATTATCGGATAAACGTTGGCCGGGATGTAAAAAATGAGTGCCGCTATCACAAATGCCAAAGTGCGGTTTAAGCTGTTCCGTTTGCGCTCCGAAAGAAGCGCTCCGCATCGGGAACATTTTATATAGTGGCCTTCCGGCACAGCTTCTACTTGATGCAAAAGATCACAGTCCCGGCAGGCAACAAGCCCTGCTTTTAAAGAAGTATTTTTGTTTTCGTTCATACTTTCTCACATGGCGCTAAGCGCCGAGTGATTTGCTATTTGTTTTTTATTATTTTGTTCGCTTCAACAGCCGAAACGATAATTCCTATGATTAAAAGAGGCCACCCCCATCCGCTTAAAACATTTGCCAGCAATATTCCAAGGCCCACACCAAGAACAAGTTTTGAAGCAACAAATAAAATAAAATCAGCCGGTGAAAGCTTTTTAGCTCCGTCAATAAGGCTCATTTTCTGCTCCTTTGCATTAAGTGTATTTTAGTTTTTTATTATTATTTTAATGTCTTTCGAGCTGTCAAAGAAATCAATATCATTACCCAGCCGCCAATCAGGATTTCAATTCCCACCAATAAACCAATTACCCAGCGAGCACTGCTTGGCCACTCCCTCCATATAAGAATCGCAAGAAGAAGGCTGATCAAGCCGTTAAAAAACACCCATCCCCAGTTTGAAAGTCCTCGAAGGCGAAGTGCCAGGATAATCTTAAAAATGCCTCCTATTAAAAAATAAATAACTAAAAGCATCGTTAGGGTAAGCACACCCTGCATAGGGCGTGTCAGCAAAAGAACACCAATAACTACAAAAAGCCCTGTTCCTAAAAGAGACATAATAAAGCCTCCCCGTCTCCAGCAGCTTAGCGTATTAAGAGCCTGCGCGATGCCCGCGATAATAAAAATCCAACCTAAGAGTATTTCGATTGCGAGAGTGGTCGCAACGGGTGAACCGATTGCCATGACCCCTAAAATCATTAGGACAATACCAAAAACAAAAATCCATCCCCATTTTTTACGTAAAATATCCAGCTCGGTGTTGTTTTCCATCCACACCCTCCTTCTTATTATGAATCTTTTTCTTGTTAGCCTTTTAAAATGAAAAGGGTGTCTATCATAGCTTCAAAAGCAATGATAGACACCCTAAAAGTGCATAAGCCAGCGCTTTTTTAAGCGTTGCTTATAACGTCAGCCGTGGTTTCCAATACTTGCATGGCTTCTTCACGATAAGAATCCATCAGGTAAGGAATGCCTGTCACTTTAGCGCACTCTTCTGTAAGCGACATCAGCTCATTGCGGGTAATCGCTGGCGTGCTAAAGCAGCGAGCTCCGGCCATAAGCTGTTGAAGGCCTACTTTGAGTTTGTTCGAATAGCTGTAAATACCGATGGCGCCAAGAGGAATCTTTTTGATTTCCTTTTTGCCAACGATGCTTGCAACTTCTTCATAACAAACAAAGATTTCTTCCGGTGTTGAGCCAAATTCACTCACGGTTTTAGGAAGGGTTTCTGATTTCATCCATTGCTCGATATTCTTCCCAACCATTCCCGGTATCATGAGTGCTCTGCCCATACAAATAGCCTTCGTATAAGGAGCCCCCAGTGCTAAGGCCTTAAAAATATGGTCTTCGGAGCTAAAGCCGCCCGCAAAGGCCATGTCAGGAACTCTCATTCCTTTTTTTTCAGCCAATATAGAGGCAAACTCATGAGCTGCTGAATGAAGATGAAGTATGGGCATGCCCCATTCTTCCATCATTCTCCAAGGGCTCATTCCTGTTCCGCCCGGAGCGCCATCAATAGTCAAGAGATCAATCTTGGCATTAGAAGACCACTTGATTGCCATGGCGAGCTCTCTTAAGCCGTAAGCTCCTGTCTTAAGAGTGATTCTCTTATAACCGAGCTTTCTGAGCCTATCACACTCCTTATAGAACTCTTCTTCATCGACAAAGCCAAGCCGGCTATGCCGTTCAAACTCTCTAAGAGCTCCTTCTTTAAACGCGAGCTGGTTAATCGGGTCGGATGGATCGGGAGTAACAATGTAACCTCTCTTTTGGAGTTCGAGCGCTCTTTCAAGAGTGTTAACTTTAATCTCACCGCCGATACATTTTGCGCCCTGGCCCCATTTTAGTTCAATCGTGTCAATCTTGTGCTTCTCCAAGATGTATTCAGCTACCCCAAGACGGGTATCTTCCACATTCATTTGAATTAAAATTTCACCATTGCCTCGATGATACCGCTTGTATGATTCGATACGGCGGTCCATGTCAGGCGCTTCTTTTACCTTTTTATTCTTGTCGAGAACCAGCTTAGGATCAATGCCGCAAACGTTCTCGCCGCAAACGATCGTAACGCCTGATATTGCAGCGCCCACTGCAAAATGTTCCCAATTTTTTCTGGCAATTTCGGTTGACCCCAATGCCCCGGTAAAAATAGGCACATCCATTTTAACTTTTTTATCCCAGCCATATTCAGTTTCGGTATTAACATCGGGAAAACGAGCCGTATCCGGGTTAGCCTCGACACCTTTGGGAAAGCCCTTTCCGCCAAGAGCGTATCCGTGAATGTTCAGGTGAGAATAATCCAGCGGGTAATTCTTATCGCCCCCTGCGGTTACGTCTCCAAAAGGACCTGGATAAATAAGTTCCCGCCCTCTGAAAGTTGCTTTAAAAACTTCGCAATTCCCTTTACACCCATCTATACAACGGGTACAAAGGCCACTACAAGGCGCGACATCTTTGGAGCGATTAAAAGTACGTGTTGCATCATTCGCGTTCGGTTGTTGAAGATTCATTTTTACCTCCTTTAAAATAACTTAACGCTAAGCTTCAAGCGCGCAATCAACAGAAAGAACCCCTGTGAAAAAAATAAAGACCTTTTTTGTGGGATTTAAAAGAGACACTTAGATTGTTTAACTGATAGGTTCTCACAAATTTTCTTTGGAGTCTTTTTGTTAACGGGTTTTAACTTAACGCGTTACAAACAATATGGGTATATTTTACCTTTAAAGCGGCCGGCTTTAGAACAAAAAAAATCAGAATAAATGCCTTTTTTCGCCTTTTTTAGGGGCAGTTAAGAGCCGGCGGCCTGCCGGCTATCAGGCATCTGTTTCAAGGGTTTCTTCATCAGCAACTTCAGCATCAATTGCTTTAGCCCCGCCGCCGCAAGCGCCCGCAGAAGCAGCGTTTGCCAAAACCAGGACTAATACCGCCATTAAAGCGATTATCTTTTTCATGTTTAACCTCACTTTCCTAAATATACCTGCTCCGCTTAACAAAAAGCAAGTTTGGAACGGCTAATATCTTTTACGCTTGCCCTTCGGGTGTAGCATAGTAGGATACTTTTATGCGTTTAACAAAAAAATGCCTGCTCTGCGGCGATCGGAATACGGATTTATTTTTTGAAGATGAAATTCGTCACTATTTCCGCTGTCCGTCATGCAGTCTAGTCTTTGTCCCGCCTGAAGAATTTTTATGTCCTGTTGAAGAAAAAAAGCGGTATGATCTCCACCAAAACTCACCTGATGACAAGAGATATCGCGAGTTTTTAGGACGCCTATTCAATCCTCTTCGGGAAAAGCTTCCCACGGGGAGCAAGGGGCTGGATTTTGGGTCAGGTCCAGGCCCAACTCTGTCTTTGATGTTTAAAGAAGCGGGATATCCCATGACAATTTACGATGCTTTTTACGCAAAAAACCCTGAAGCCCTTCGCGAACAATATGATTTTATTACCGCAACTGAAACGCTGGAGCACGTGCACAACCCTAAAAAAGAATTAGATCAGCTATGGGCTTGTCTTCGTCCCCACGGATGGCTGGGTATTATGACTAAGCTCGTGCTTGGAAAAGAAAAGTTTTCAAAGTGGCATTACAAAAACGACCCGACTCACGTCTCATTTTTCTCACGGGAAACCTTTGAATGGCTGGCTACCGAGCGGCGGGCAAAACTAGTTTTTGCTGATTCAGATGTCATTCTGCTTCATAAGGTAGCTTCGCCGTTTTAAGAGAGGGCCAATCGATATTTTTTTAATTGCTTATCAACGTTTTTTGGATTTTTGATATGCCGCGCGAGCTCCTCCCAAAAAATTATGCTGTGATTTTTAATTCGAGTGTGAACCAATTCGTGCAATATCACATAATCTCTTAAGAAGGGTTCAATTCTGACGAGTTTTAAATTTAAATTAATGTTGTTCCTCCGAGAACAGCTCCCCCACCTGGTTTTTTGATTTCGAATAAAAATTTTGTTATAAGAAAAATCGTGCTGGGCGGCCAGCTCACCAAGCCTGGAAACCAATATCCTCTTGGCTTCTTTTTTTTCGGTCTGGGTAAAAAAGCCTTCGATTCTCTCCGTGTTTTCCAGTTTTATAATTTGTTTTCTGATCCATGCGGCCTTAAGGGAAATCCATTTTTTTGCTTCTTTAAGCGGCATGTGGCGGGGAACGGTTGCTTTAATTGAGTCCCGAGCTTTAATCGCGATGCTGAGGCGCTGGGCTTTTGGGCTGCGGCAGATTGAGACAAGGCCGATATCGTTCAGCTCCAAACTTTCCTCCTGAGGAAAAAATATTTTTTTTAGTTTGAGCCTCATTTTTTCGTAACTACTTACTATCGACAAGGTCTCGAAGGGTTTTTTCGAGCTTATGCCGGATTTGGTCATAACTTTCTCTTCGGCAAACAATTGGTTTTCCAAATCGGCAAATCGCTTTTCCTCTTTTCGGCAAACCAGCATATCGAGGCATAAGCTCAAAAAGGCCTTTAACCGCTACAGGGACGACGGGCACTTGCATCTCAGAGACCATCATGCTAACGCCCTCTTTAAAAGAGCCCATTTTGCCCGTCACGGTCCTAGCGCCCTCAGGAAAGAAAAGAACATTAAATCCATGATCGATTAGCCAGCCTGTGTGTTCCATGCTTCGTTTAACACCTTTTGTTTGGGGAAAAAGATAAACATTAAGACTTAGAGATGTAAAATAAAAACAAAACCGCCTCCACATCCACGACAAAGGCTTAAATTGTTTTTCTTCAAAAAATTCTCTCCAGGCAGCTGTTGCAACGCGCCCTCGGATTTCAGGCGGCAAGGAAGCAGCAACCACTGGCGCATCCAAGTGGCTTGTGTGGTTTGCTATAAAAATCACAGGACCCTTAAGATCTTTGAGGTTTTCCAGCCCCTCTATTTTTAAGTCGCAAAAGTGATGAACGAGCGGAAAGAGAAAATGGTTTTGAACCAAAACCCTTAGTTTTTTAGCCCAAGGTCTTGTCGCCCATTTTGGAATCGATTTTTCTTTAGTTGAAGTTTTTTTGGTTTGAATGAGGCTTTCTATTTCCTCGACACGCGTTTCGGGCAGGAAGACACCATCCGGAACATCAAAATGAAATTCTTCTTCAATAATCGTAGCAAGTTCAACCCGATCCAGCGAAGAAAGCCCCAGGTCGTCGCCCAGCCGACTTTCGGGTTTTATTTCATTTACTTTCATGTCGGCAAGACGAGCCAAAAAGCCGTACAGCTTAGAGGCCTTTTCCTTGGGTACCGTCTTCTCGCTAGATGAAGCGGCTTTTTCGAGCACGTTTCGGCGCACTTCATTTTTTTTGATCTTCATCGTTAGAGTGCGAGGAAAATCATCATCAGACCACACGCTGAAACTTTGTATTTTTTGATAATCTTCAAGAGCCGCGTTCGCGCGCTCAACCACCTTTTTTGGCTCCAAGGAGCCGTCTTCCAAGATCAAGACCGCGTGAACTATTTCACCCATTTCTTTTTTCAGCCCCAAAACAACAGCTTCTTTTACTTCTTTTTGTCTTTTTATGGCTGCTTCGATATCAGCTGGATAAACGTTAAGACCTCCTGAGGTTACAATAAGGTCTTCCTTGCGTCCTAAATAATAAAGAAATCCGTCTGAATCAAACCGGCCAAGGTCTCCTGTCTTAAACCATTCTCCTTCAAAAGCCTTGTTTGTTTTTTCAGAATTCTGATAGTAACCCTTAAAAACACTTTTGCCCCGCACCCGGATCTCTTTGTCGTCACTTAGACACACTTCAACACACGGAAGTGCTTTGCCGATCGAATTAAATCGGCGGACTTCCGGCGTATTACAGCTGATCACGGGAGATGTTTCCGTAAGCCCATAACCTTGAACAATCGGTACCCCAATCTGTTCCCAAAACCGCTCCAGTTCCGGCTCTAGGGCAGCGCCCCCTGCGATAAAAATTTTAAGGTTTCCGAGGCGCTTTTTTAAAGCTGGGAAAAAAAATCGCCTTTTTTCTAAAGGAATCTTTTCCGTAAATTTTAAAAGAAGGTTAAAGACCTTCTCCTTACGCTGTCTTTTAACTTCTCTCCTAATCCCGCCCTCAAGAAGCCCTAGTAAACGGGGCACAATGGGCACACAGTTAATCCCGTCTTCTTCCAGTGTTTCAAAAATTGATGAGGGTTTTAAAATTTTCAAATAAGTTATCGAATAGCCCCGTCTTAGGCAAAATAACAGATTGAGCGTCTGTTCAAAGATGTGACTTAAGGGAAGTAAGGAGAGCCACTTTTCATCCGGTCCGAGCCCTAAAGGCAAACTATGAAAACTTTCCACGTTTGAAAAAATATTTTCGTGAGTTAAAACGACTCCTTTAGGTTCAGCGGTCGTACCGGAAGTAAAAAGAATTTCTGCCGTATCTTTTGGGTTTATTTCTTCAGACTGAAATTCTTCAGGTAGAAATTGGCTCGCTTTTTCTCCGAGTGTTTTAAAGCTTACGAATTGATCTTGGTTAAACCCTTCGTTTTTTGCTTCATCGCCCACGATAAAAATGGCTTCAGTAAATTTAAAGATTTTTTTTACAAAGCCAGCGCTTCCGTGCGCGTCCAGCGGAACAGCGATAATCCCTTTTAAGAGACACCCCAAGAAAGCCTCGGCCCATTCCGGAGAATTAGCACCCCAAAGAATCACTCGATCTCCCTTTTTAAGGCCTTGTTTTTCGAAATAAAGAGCCTTTTTCTGAATGTTTTTAAAAAGTTCGGCATAACTTGTTTTAAAAGTTCTAAAACCTGTTTTGTAATAAAGCGCGGGGCGGCTCCCCTGTTTTTCTAAATTAAAAATGTAAGATAAGAGCGTGTTTTCGTTCACAGTTAAGATCTTTCTTTTAAATTTTCTTCCAGGGCTTTTTTTGCAATTTTTTTAATATAAAAAGCTAAGACCACCGTAACAACAAGTCCGGCAACTAAGAGCATCCATTCGAGGGGTGTTCTGGCCCGCTCGGACCACTCAAGCGAGACAAGGTCTTCTGACAAGGTTCCCAAATAGGTATAAACAAAGGCTGAGGGAATAGTGCCGAGCACTGTGGCTCCTAAATATTTTAAAGCTGAGATTCCCGTAAGGCCAAAAAGGTAGTTTGCAATATTAAAAGGCATGACGGGCGAAAGCCTTGCCAAGGCAACGATTTTCCATCCTTTTTTTCCAATAGCATTATCCATTAGTTTAAATTTTTCGTTCCCTGAAAATTTTCTCCAAACCCAGCTTCTGGCCAAATATCTTCCTATTAATAGCGCTGCTGTTGAACCAAGGCCGTGTCCCACGAGACTCAGAATGGTTCCGGGAAGAAGCCCAAAAAGAAATCCGCCCGCAAATGTAAAAATAAACGATGGAAAAAAAAAGATGCAGGTTAGAAAATAAATAAAGATAAAGACAACAAACCCCCAAGGACCAAAAGAATCAATCCACTGGAGCGTTTTTTGAAAAAATCCATATTTATTTAAAAGAAAAGCTAAAACAAGAATCGAGCCCAAAAGAAGAGCTCGCAACAATATTTTTTGCTTATTGCCCACGCTTACCTGCCTTAATTAATACTTCAAAAAGTCTTTGCTCTCGCCGGCTAAGGACGGCTTGAAGTTCCGGATGCCATTGGATACCGACAATAAATTGGCTGCCCGATAATTCAACGGCTTCAATAATTTTCTCATCTCCAATTGCGGCCACCTCAAGAGCGCCTGCACTGGTAATTGCTTGATGGTGAAAAGAATTTACCTGATGGACAGGTTTATTCCCAAGAATATTGAAAAGTTTGGATGTTTCCTTAATAGAAACCGCATGTCTCGCTAGCCGGCCCCAAACACTAATGTGATTATCGAGACCGTGTCTTTCCAATGTCCCGCCTTGAGAAACCGCCAAAAGCTGAGCCCCCCGACAAATGCAAAGCATGGGGAAATTGCGCTCAATTGCTTTTTTAATAAGCTTAAGCTCCAGCTCGTCTCTTCTGGAATTGATCCACTGATTCGCCTTTAAATCCCCGTTGTAGTGCCGGGGGTGTATGTCTTCTCCGCCCGAGAGAACGAGACCGTGGATCTCACCGAGCCTAACATCAAGCTTATCATCATGCTTAGGTGAAAAAGTCAAAATGTTGGCGCCGGCGCGGGCAATTGCCAGATCATAAGGCAGGCGCAGTATTTGAAAACGGTCGAGCCAGCTGTCAGAAACCGCTAATCCGATTGTGATTCTTTTTTTATTTACTCTGAGGCGGGCATAAATAATAAGCGGCAGGCCAAATAAAAGCGACAAAACAAAACAGATTCCATTAAAAAAATTTTTTAAAAAAGCCATGCCGCGGTTTTTTCTTTGTTTCCGGTTTTTTTTCTTTTTCGCCGCCATCAACAAGCAGTTCGGATGTAATTTTCCCGTGGCGAATAAAAATCGTTAAAGGATAAAGAATGCCCAAAAGAGGAAAAGGGTCTTTCCACTTAAAAAGTTCATTAACCGCCCCTCTTTCTTCGTGCAGAATTTTTTTAACTGCTTTTAACCGGTCTTTAAGAGTCGCGGCGTATTCGAGTCTTTTTAAAACACGGTTTAAGGCTTTTAGATGATGTTTTTTGAAATCTTCTCTCAAATAGGCAAAAGCGGCCGCAAGCTCGTCTGTGTCTTCCTTGTTTTCAGTAAATTCCTGAAGCGTCAGCATCGCGGTCAGACAAGGATTTACGGTTTTAATCTCATCTTTTGTAGACTCGGGAATATCAACATCTCCTTTGACGGCCAACTGATAAAGCCAATAGGGGTATTCGTATCCGGATTCAATTGATTGCGCTAGGCCGCCCCAAAAACGCGGGTTGATTTCAATAATCCACGGCTCCCCTTTCCCATCCCAGCGAAAATCAATTTCGGCGACACCGTTCCATTTCATTTTTCGAAGCACCTCTTTGCCAGCCTCGATCATCTTGGGAACGCTGACCGTTTCTCTCACTGCGCCCATCCCGCTTTTTTTCGGATAATCTAAAATGTTGTGATAAGTCATCGCCGTATAAAACTTACCCTCATGGAACAAAAAGGTGGAACAATAATCTTCTCCTTCAACATATTCCTGTAAAATCGGATATCCACCCTTTTTTAGCTGATATTTTTCCACCATTTCTCGAAAAATACGAATGGCCTCATCGGAAGATTTGACTTTGTGCAAGCCTATTGAAGCCACCGCGTCAGGTAGTTTTAAAAAGGCGGGATAATTAATTTTAGGGGCTTTTTTAAAAAATGTTTCGGGGCTGTCAACCCGAAGGGTTCTTGGCATATGAACATCGTTTTCTTCACAAAATTGGGCGAGGAGCGCCTTGTCTCCTGCCAGACGGAATTGTTCAGCGGTGGGAATAACCATTTTTACCAACCCTTCAAAACGGTCTTTGTATTTTGCAATCACTTCGGCAGAGGTGTGTATGGGCATCAAAACCAAATCGGTGTCAGACGAGCTGTGTTTTTTAGCAACTTTAACAAGTTTTTTAATAAAACCTTCCGGATCCCGATCAGGATTAGGATAAGTAAATTTTTCGTGTGAATAACGTGAGAAGCCAGCTGCCGCGACGTGACTAATGTCACCCGTAATAACTTTGATTCCGTGCTTTCCAAGACATCTTGCTGCGGCTACCGTATTCCACGAACGAGAAAATGTGAGAATACACTTCTGTTTCCGTTTTTTAGGGGACTTTTTAAATATCTGTTTAAACATTGCGTTATTTTATACTTAGATACCTTTTTTACCAAGCCCCACCTCCCCGCCTCCAGCGATAAACTTTAATTGCATGCCGAAAAGCGTATTTTCAGCTGCAAGATTTATATTGGGTTTATTAAAACCCATCCATTCGGGGTGTTTTTGAGTGATTTGTAAGGCTCTTTCCTTTTTATTATGAAGAGGGTCTTACCAGAACCAAGAAAATACCCCGGGTGGATGGGTTGCAAGCGAGAATTGTTTGGGCAGAGAAGTTGTGTTAAAGGCTTATTCGTTCTAATTAAATCCATAATTTTTAAATTTTATTCGACAATCTTCTTTTACCTCATTATTATTAACACCATGAAAATTAAAGTTATCTCGCTACTCCTTCTTCCTTTGTTATTTTTCAGCTGCGCTGGAACCAAGCCAGCCACTGATTCTTATCAGTCATTTAAAGCTGAAAAGGGTTCTAATTTAGGCATTATATATGATAAGGCCGCACAGTATGAGGGGCTAAAAAGAAATCCTGTTATTGTAATTCCTGGTTTCCTGGGCTCTCGCTTGATTGATTCTGAAACAAAAAAAGTGGTCTGGGGTAATTTTACACTAACTCCTATCCTTTCTATTGCAAAGGAGGCCGAAAAACTGCTTACGGCTTCTGAGCTTCCAATCAATATTAAAAAAGCTTCTCTTTTAGCGCTTCCGATGTATGAGGGAGACCAGATACAGCCGGTCGTCCCAGATGGTGTCTTAGAAAAAGTTGATATCAGCTATGTTGGTCTTTCAATTAATGTCGGAGCTTATTCTTATATCGTCGATGCCTTAGGGGCCGGCAAATACCGCCATGAACCCAAAGACAAAAAGAAAGAGGTTGATTACGGGGCCAATCATCACACAAGCTTCGAATTCGGTTATGACTGGAGGCAAGATCTAACTCATACCGTAAAACAGCTTCACCAATTTATTCTTGAAAAACGGGCCTATCTTCAAAAAGAATACGAAAAAAAATATGGTGAAAAAGATCACGATATCAAATTTGATGTCGTGGCTCATTCAATGGCGGGACTTCTGACCCGTTACTATCTAAGATACGGCACCCAAGACCTTCCCGAAGACGGCTCGCTTCCTAGGCTGACCTGGGAGGGCGCAAAAAATATCGACGAGCTGATTATTGTCGCTACACCTAACGGCGGTTATTTAGACACCTTTAAAGAGCTTGTCACAGGTCTAGAGCTGGCTCCTCTACCTAAATTCAAATATGTTCCCGGCATTATTGGCACCTGGGCCACTTACTACATGATGCTTCCCGCACCTGGCGGAAACCCCTGGCTTGTGGATGAAAAAAATCCCGAAGGTCCCGGGCTTGATGTTTTTGACCCTGAATTATGGATCAAGATGGGATGGGGCTTGGTTGATCCAAAACAAGATGCGGTCTTAAAATTTCTCCTGCCTGATATCAAGACAGCCGAAAAACGCAGAGCGATCGCTATTAATCTTCTTAAAAGTCGTTTGGCGCGCGCTAAACAATTTATTCAGGCTATGCAAGTAAAAGCCGCTCCTCCAGAAGGAACCACGCTTCATCTTTTTACAGGAGACGCTGTTGCGACTAACAGCAAAATTGGTGTTAATTTAGAAAACGGAAAAATAAAGGTGCTTGAGACAGCTCCGGGTGATGGGGTTGTTTTACGTTCAAGCGCTCTTTATGATCTTAGAACTAAAGATAATTGGGAGCCTGGTTTAGTAAGCCCTATTCACTGGCACTCTGCCACTTTCCTCCCGGTAGCTCACATGGGCGTAACAAAAGATCCTGTTTTTCTTGATAATGTTCTTTTTCTTTTGTTAGACGAGCCTCGTTCTTAAATCGCTTTTATTTTCTAGCAATATTTATAAAAATCAGCGGCAACATCTTTAACAGCCGCTAAATAATTTTCTACCTGAGTTTTTGTGCCTCGCGCTGTCACAACCCCTGCCCTCCCTCCGTCTTCAGTAGGGACTGAAAAATTTCCAAACGCAAGGAATCCGTCAGGGTTAATATCGCTTAAAGGTGTCGTAAAATGATCTGAATCCCGAATCATCGTAATGCCGATGGTACCCACAAACTCAGAAAAAGACCTGGGAAACAGTTTCTGAATTAATTTATAAAGAAAGGGCGTTGTTAAGGCATACGACTCCATCAATTCGTAGCTTTCGCTTCTTCTCTGACGAGTCGCTTCGATTCTTTCATCAAGAATTTTTTGAAATCGCAAAAATCCTTTCCGGGGGTTTGCCTTATTAAAGTAAAGGCTGGGGCGTATAATCACAAGGCCCGGACTTCGTTCCTGGTTTCGCCCGGTGAGTGCCGGCATCTCAACGGTAAACATGAATTTCCTGCCATAAAGAAATTCATGATGGGTAAGGCCCCACATCAGCATGCCGACAGCTGTGATTGAAAAACCGGTCTCTTTAGAGTGTTCCGCGTTTAGCTTTTTTCTGATATCAAGAAAGGGGCCGAAGTCAATAAACTGCTTAGCTTGATAAATTGCTTTTTTTTCTTTTTCGGTTGAACAAAGTTCGGAAACAATTGTAGGGCTCTCCTGAATGCTTGGAAATTTAAGCTCGGAAGACGTGCCCCAAGATTTTTTTAATTCATTTAATATTTCCTGCATGGGAACCCCGTCAACCGGCACGTGATGAAACTGAAACCAAAGGTCAGCTTCATTAAAATCATGCGTAAATCTCGCGTGGATATTAAGAAGGCCGTGTCCTGGATGTTTTAATTTAATAAAGGGCGGATCGATAAAACGAGAGTTTAAGGACGCCTCGTCCGGTCCCGGTAAACAGCTGAAATGAATAAAGGCACCGCTTAGCACATGGTCTACATAACGCATCAAAGCAAGAACGTCTCTTTTTTTAATATTTTTTTGCAAAAGAATCCATTTGTTAATTTTAATTTTTAAAGCCCAAGGCCGTCTTTTGTCATTAATGTTTTTGCTCGCGTTATAGTGCTCTACGATCTTTTGGTTGATGTGAAGGCGAATAGCTTCTGGAATATCTTTTTCAAGAGTAGAGTTAGGGTCAAAATGGGGATCAATTGACAGCAAGTTCCCTCCGTTATCAAAATTAGCCGCGATAATATCCAGCTGTTTTTTCTTTTTTCTGACAGCGTGATATTTCTTCCAGACAAGCTGCCAATGGCTCTCAGGCATTGCTTTTAGAAAGGCGTGGAGTCTTTTAATAAGATGGTCGCGTGATTCATCAAATGTCTTGTGCTCGGGCCGCAACACTGTGTTTGAAAAAATATCCAAGTGAAAAACAGCTAAAGTAAATTTTGAGTGCTCAGCCCTGGAAAAGGCATTCATCGCACTCCGCCATCCGCCATATTCAGGTGAAATGCCCCAATTTTTAAGTGTTTGCAGAATTTTAATAAAACAAAATAAAATAAAAACAATAGGTGTCCATTTATCGATAAGTTTTCGCATTTGAAATTTTTGTTTTTTCATTTTTTTCTCAAAAATAGAATTGACGAGTTTTATAACGTTGCCTTAAACCAATCTAGGCATATTGTTTCAAACTCCTCAGGGTGTTCATCGAATATTTTCTCAGCATGTCCGCCGCCTTTAACAATTTTTAATTTTTTGATTCCTTTAGCTTTGGCATATAGTTTTTCACTGTGGTCGGGTTTTATTATCCAATCTTCTTCGCCATGGAGAAACAAGATGGGAACCGAAACTTTATCAACAATATCGATGGGACGAGTCTTAGACTCAAAAGGGCTTCCGGGGCGAATTCCTTTACCTTCCCCTTTAGGACCTAAATTAAGCATTAAATCGTCTAGCGCTTTCTTTTCCCAAAAATGAAAGTCCATCTTCCAAAAATCATAAGGCGCACTAACAGTAATGATGCTATCAATATTAGGATCTCGGCTGGCCTCTACTAAGGCAGTTGCAGCCCCTAAAGAAAAACCGATAACTCCAATTTTTTGATAGCCCATTTTATGGGCTTTGTCCACTACCGCTCTCAAATCTTCAGCTTCTTTTGTAGTCCAAGTGTAAAGACCTGTGCTTTTGCCGTGGCCTCTAAAGTCGAAACTAATAACATCAAAGTCACGAGCTAAAAATTCTGCTATTTTTTTAAAAAGATAGGCGTCTTTATTGTTGTAAAACCCATGGCTTAAAATAATAACTTTGTCATGTCCTGTCTTGTAAAGATTAGCTGCTATTTCCTCACCATCAGCGGTTAACATTTTTACAACTTCCCTTTTTTGATCGAGAGTTTTCTGACACTCCCCTTCATAAGCAATTTTTACATCTCCGGCATTACATTTATTTCCATAAGTAACACCATCCGTGCCGCAAACAGGCGCCCATTCCATTGTACACGCTCTGATAACTTCCGTTTGAGGAACTGTCCCCACTCTGCAGCCCGCAGCCAAAAAAGGTAAGCTAATTAAAAAAATAATAAAACAACGCATTGCTTGTTAAATAATCTCGCGCGCTCCTTCGGCGGGCGATGAGATGTAAATCTGCGGTTGAACGCCGGTCTCCTTTTCATACCCCCTGGAAACCGCAGAAGAAAAATGATCGACATCATTGTTTAAAACCAAATTAACAGTTGAGCCTCCAAAGCCTCCGCCCGTCATGCGGGCACCCAAACAGCCTGGCTCGTTCCGCGCTAGCTCGACCATAAGATCTAATTCCCGACAGCTAACTTCATAATCGGTTTTAAGGCTCTCGTGCGATTCGTTCATAAGACCACCAAACTGTTTAAGGTCGTTTTTATTAAGAGCCGCCACAGAATCGCAAACCCGTTTATTTTCAAAAACAACGTGTTTAACGCGTTTACAAATCCTCCCGGGAAGCAAAGGTGCGCTTTCTTCGAATTGAACGCTAGATACATCACGAAGAGTTTTTATGCGGGGATATTTGTTTTGTAAAATCCTTACTCCCTCTTCGCACTCAGCCCGTCTTTTATTGTATTCTGAAGTTTCCAGCTCGTGCTTAACCATAGTGTTGCAAATTATAATTTTTACATCGTCAGCTTCCAAAGGAATTTGTTTGAATTCGAGCGAGCGGCAATCAAGAAAAAGGGCGTGATCTTTTTTGGCGCCGGCCGAAATAAACTGGTCCATAATTCCACAATTCATTCCCACAAATTGATTTTCGGCTTTTTGTCCTAACTTTGCTAAGCTTGGTAGATCCATTTTTGCGTTCACCAGACTTAGAAAAGCGAGTGCCGAGGAAATTTCGATAGCAGCCGAAGAACTAAGGCCTGCCCCCACAGGCACCGTGCTATCAACCAAGATGTCTGCTCCTGGTAAGCGGGTCCCCTCTAATTCAAGCATCCGAGCAACCCCTGCGGTGTAATCGCTCCAATGGTTTCTTCTTTTTTTGTTATCATCCAAAGAAAATGACACGGTTTCATTCATGTCTTCTGACCGTAAATTTACCTTGCGGTCATCACGAGAAGAAATGGCGATGAGAACATGATGCTCTAAAGCCATCGGAAACACAAAACCGTCATTGTAGTCGGTGTGTTCCCCGATTAAGTTAACACGCCCGGGCGCAGAAAAAACCCGGGGCACATTACCGGGAAAAAGGCGGTCAAAGTTTTTAATTGTTTCTTTTGTGTTCACGTCCTTTTCTAGCGTCCAATTTTAGCTAAGCGCTTACCAGACATAAGGTTTTGCTCAATTCGTTCGAGCGAAACTCCTTTGGTTTCAGGAACAAAAAGAATAAGGACGATAATAAAAAGAATGTTAAGACCGCCATACATCCAGAACGTTTGAGCTGGGCCCAAAACTTTAAGAAAAGTCAAAAATGTCATACCAACAATTGCGTTACAGAACCAGTTGCTTGCGGTCGAGGCCATAATACCAAGATCCCTTCCGCTTAAAGGGTATATTTCTGAACAAATAACCCAAATAATCGGTCCTGTACTCATTGCAAAACCAATAATAAAGGACAAAAGGGCTCCGATCGCAACAAATTGAAGGGCTTGAGAATCATGAATACCCATGTGGAACATAGTTCCCATAAGGGCCATACTAAGTCCCATTACAATAAATCCGACAAATAAAATGGGTTTCCGCCCCGCTTTATCAACAAAAGCAATCGCGATAAAGGTTGCGAGCACATTGATAAGACCGACTAGCACTGTGCCCCACATTTGTTCAGCGGTTGTGGCAAATCCAGCAAGTTTAAATATTTTAGGCGCGTAATACATGATCACATTCATCCCTGTAAATTGCTGCACGGCCTGAAGGCCAATTCCTAATAGGATGGCCTTGCGAAAATACTTATTTGTGCGGAAAAGTCCCCACCCGTTTTGTTTAGATTCTAATGTTTCTTCAATGTCTCGAAGTTCTTCTTCGATCTCATCTTCGTACCTTAATTTTTTAAGAACTCCCCTGGCTTTTTCTTTTTTGCCCACCAAAACCAACCAACGAGGGCTTCCCGGTAAAAGCCAAACGCCAATAAACATTAACATTGCAGGAATTGCTATTACCCCCAACATGATCCGCCAATGATGCCCATAGCTCAGGAAGGTGTCGCTCACATAAGCAAAAAGAATTCCGATAGTAATCATTAACTGATACATGGAAATTAAAGCGCCTCTGATTCGGTAAGGGGCCATTTCTGAAAGATAGAGGGGTGCGGTGAACGAAGCGATACCAACAGCCATTCCTAAAAAGAGCCTCACAACTATCAAGACAAGAATGCCGTTAGCAATTGCCGACAAAAGGGCGCCAGTCGCAAACATAATGGCGCTTACCAAAAGCGCTTTTCTTCTGCCGTACTTTCTAGAAATAACACTGCTAAGAAGTGTTCCGATTAATGCACCCACCAAGAGCGAACTTACGATCATTTCTTGCTGAGTTGTCGTAGCTTTAAATTGATCGGCAATAAAAGGAAGCGCTCCTGAAATAACGCCAATATCGAGCCCAAAAAGCAGCCCGGCTAGTGCGGCTGTAAAAGCAACGACGTAAACAAGGCCTTTGCATTTTCTAGCCTTTTTAACTTCCTTTTCGAGCGCTTCTTCTTGCCTCTGGAAATCTTTTTCCATGCATTGCCCCTTTCGTATGATTGTTATTAATAAAAACTAAGATAATTTTACACCGTATTCGGCTATAAATTTTTCTTGCGGCTTTAAGGTTATAAGCCCTTCCTGATTATTAAATGCATTAACATTGCACGTCATAGGCTCGATTGCGATCGAGGTTCTTTCTGGCGGAATATAAAGTTGAAAGTAATTATATTTATTTTCTCCTGTTTCCATCCATAGGCTCACTTTAATTTCCTGCTCAAAATCATAAAGCTCAATACTTGCAACGCCACTTGTTTCGGGTTTTATTTTAAAGCAAGTATCAAAATTCGTATCTTCTATTTTTGTAAAACTTTCAAATAAATTGTAAAGCTGCGCCTCTCCCACAGGAAGCATGCGCTCGTTAGCGCTGATCCTTTCTGTTCTAGGAAGTTTCAGGAAAGCTTTGTCTATCTTTTTATGGAAAGTAAAAAACGGGTGCCACCCGTCTCCAACCGGCATTGCGCCCTCGCTCAAATTTTCAATTTTTGTGCGGCATTTAAAGCCCTCTCTTGAATCTAAGACGTATGTTAGCTCTACTTTGCAGGGAAAAGGATATCCTGGCAGAGAGCCGTCATGCTGATAAAGCAACCTTACAAAAGCGCTTTCAGGGCCTTCTTTGGTCTTCTCAACGCTAAACCCTTTATCATAAACAAAACCGTGGCAAGCGTTGTGTTCGGCAGGGTAGTTTAGTTGGAGTTGATATTGTTTCCCTTCAAAAAAATAGGCGCCGTCTTCGAGGCGATTAGGAAAAGGTATTAGTTTGGCTCCTTTAAAAACTCCACTTCCTTCAAATTGCGCTCTGCTTTGATTTCCTTCGATCAAGGAATAAAGCGATCCTTCTTTCGCGAGAACAAGCTTGTTTATATTTCCTCCAAACTCTGGAATAAACGAAACATGTTCTTTTGTGTGAAGATTTTTAATTTCAACTGTCTTTAAAGTTCCGGTGTTGTTTCGGACGACTTGAAACATTTATGCTTTTTTAGGCTTTGTGATGTTTGTCTTTTGTTTGCCTTAGCTGTTCGGCTGCTTGCTCGGCTGTTATGTCTCTTTGCGGCTCTCCGAGCATTTCATATCCCACCATAAACTTTTTGACTGTAGCAGACCTTAAAAGGGGCGGGTAATAATGCGCGTGGAGCTGCCAATGGGAATAGTCTTTTTTGTCTGTCGGTGCGCCATGCCAGCCCATCGTATAAGGAAACGAGGCATTAAAAAGATTATCATATTTTGTAAGTTGATTTTTAAGAATCTGACTAAGGGCTTCCCGCTCGTTTTCGGTGAGATCCGGCATTCTTTTTACATGTCTCTTGGGTACAAGCAGAGTTTCAAACGGCCAGACCGCCCAAAACGGAACCAAAACAGCCCAGTGTTCGTTTTGGGCAACGACTCTTTGACCAAGCTCTAGTTCATGTTTTAAATAATCCGCCAGCAAAATGGTTTTGTTCTTTAAAAAATACTCACGCTGTTCGCGGTCTTCTTTTGAAGATTCAAGCGGTAAGAAATCCCCCGCCCAGATTTGACAATGAGGATGCGGGTTAGAGCAACCCATGATTTCGCCCTTGTTTTCAAAAATCTGAACCCACTGATACTTTTTCCCCAATTCCTGGATTTCTTCGGCCCACACATCAATAACTTTTTTAATGTCACCAGCATTCATTTCGGCCAGGGTTAAGTTATGGCGGGGAGAAAAACAAATAACACGGCAGGTGCCATTTGCTGATTGAATCCCTAAAAGCGGGTTTGGGTTTTTGTCGGGAAGGTTTTCTCCGGGCAAAAGTGCCGCATAGTCGTTGGTAAAAATATAGGTGCTTTCATATTGAGGGTTTCTGGCACCCCCCGCCCTTTCGTTCCCGGGACACAGATAGCAGTCTTTAACATAGGGGGGGTGGTTTTCTTGAGGTAGCTTTTCTTTTTCGCCAAGCCACGGTCTTTCGGCGCGGTGAGGCGAAACAAGAACCCATTCTCCGGTAAGAAGATTGTGCCGCCTGTGAGGTTTGTCGGTCTTCGCCACTTCATCCTTTCTTTGATGAATGATAAAAATTTCTTATAGTATTCTACCTAATAAATTTGGTTTTTCTAAAAGAAAAACCAATTCGAGAGAAACAAAAGAAAATGCTCTTTCTGTTAAAGAATTATGTTTTTACCATGATCATTATTTATAATATGAGCAAAGAAAGGCGGGAGATGATGGAAAATTCGATAGTGCTTGCTGGAGTTATTGGGCCTTACCTTATTATTGTCGGAGTAGGTCTTTGGCTTAATTTAAAAACTTGTCAAAACATTATAAAGAGCTTCGAAGATAACGCGGGTCTTATTTATTTGGCCGGCATCATAACCCTTCTCCTAGGCATCATAATAGTAAACATCCATAACGTATGGGAACTGAGCTGGGCTTTAATAATCACTCTGATCGGCTGGATTGCTCTTCTGAAAGGCGCTGCCTTGCTAATTTGCCCCAAAAAATTAATTAAGGCCACTGAAGTGTTTCATAAAAATGACGCCGTGCTAGCCACCCACATAATCATTATTGTCGTAATTGGTGCTTTTTTAACTTTTTTTGGTTTTTGGGGTTTTTAGGATAATTATACCTAAGGGAGGCAGCGTAAGAGGGAGGGATTGTCCCATTCCGTGGCAAGAGATTGGTTTGGTCTTAATGCGTCCCAGGTTTCCTTGTCCGCTTCCGCCATATTCTTTGGCATCGCTATTTAAGACTTCTTCCCACAAGCCACTTTTAGGAACGCCTATTTTATAATCACTTCTAACTTCAGGAGTAAAATTACAAACTGCTATCATTTGGCTGTCTTTATTTTTTCCTTTTCGTATAAAACTAATAATACTTTTTTCCTGATCTTTGCAATCGATCCACTGAAATCCTTCCGATTTGAAATCCATCTCATAAAGAGAGGGTTCTTTTCTGTATAAACGATTCAGGTCTTTGACCCAGGATTGAATGCCTTGATGCGCCGGGCACTTAAGAAGTTCCCAATCGAGCGCTGTGTCATGATTCCATTCTTTCCACTGTGCAAATTCTGAGCCCATAAAAAGCATCTTTTTCCCGGGGTGAGCAAACATAAGCCCAAGAAGAAGCCTTAGATTCGCAAATTTTTGCCAATTGTCTCCCGGCATTCTTCCGATAAGAGAGCGTTTCCCGTAAACCAGCTCATCATGAGAAAAAGGAAGGATAAAATTTTCAGTAAAAGCATACTCTAAACTAAAAGTTAATTGGTCGTGGTGATGTTTGCGGTAAAGCGGGTCTTTTGAAAAGTAAGAAAGCACATCATGCATCCATCCCATATTCCACTTTAGTCCAAATCCGAGGCCGCCTGTATCAACCGGCCTTGAAACGGAGGGCCAAGCGGTTGATTCTTCCGCAATGGTTACAACATCCGGATAATTAGCATAGATTGTTTTGTTTAAATTTTTTAGAAATTCAATGGCCTCAATGTTTTCGCGACCGCCCTTTTCGTTTGGAATCCACTCGTTTTTTTTGCGTCCGTAATCAAGATAGAGCATGGAGCTCACGGCATCCATTCTTAAGCCGTCCACATGATACTTATCCAGCCAAAAGAGAGCGTTACTTACTAGAAAGTTCCGAACCTCGTTTCTTCCGTAATTAAAAATATCACACCCCCAATCAGGCTGAAAACTTTTTTTCGGATCTTCGTGTTCATATAAATGAGTGCCGTCAAAATAAACAGGCCCGTGTTCATCTAAGGGAAAGTGGCAGGGTACCCAGTCCAAAATAACTCCGATATCGTTTTGATGAAGGTGATCGACGAGGGACATTAAATCTTGAGGCGAACCATAACGGCTGGTTGGGGCAAAAAACCCTACGGGCTCATACCCCCACGATCCATAAAAGGGATGCTCCATAAGAGGCAAAAATTCTACGTGGGTAAATCCCATCTTTTTTACATATTCCGTAAGCGGCTCTTTTATCTCCTGGTACGCTGGGAATTGTTTTTCTTTGGCATCGCGCCTCCAAGAACCTAAGTGTAATTCGTAAATAGAAATAGGAGCATTTAGACTATTTCTTTTAGAGCGGCTTTTCATCCACTTGTTATCGCCCCACCTGTAATCAAGGTTCCATACTCGAGATGAAGTGCCGGGCGGGATCTCCCAGTAAAAAGCATAAGGATCGCTCTTGTCGACTTTAAATTTGTTGTGGTTAGAAATAATATGAAACTTATAAAGCTCGCCCTCCAGAACTTCGGGGATAAAGCCTTCCCAGACACCAGAACCTTCCGGCCGTGCTTTTAGCGGGTGGGCCTTGGGATTCCATTTATTAAAGTTGCCGATAATAGAAACGCTTTTTGCGTTGGGGGCCCAAACAGAAAAATGAGTACCTTTTTTGTTTTTTGTGGTTCGGGGGTGAGCGCCTAGCTTTTCATATGCGCGAAAAAAATTTCCTTCTCTAAAAAGAAGGGTGTCGTAATCAGTAAAAGGGCTTACATTATAAAGAACATTTTTTTTGGCTTCCGGCATTTAAAGCGCGTCACCCTTAACAGGGTTTTCTGTATTTTTCTTTTTTGCCCGGTTTTTTTGGTTTGTGCCCGGGCTGTTCAGCGAAGTGTTTTAAAATTCGCTTTAAGTCATTAATTAGAAGATCCGCCATGTCTCGGCTAAAACCTTCCTTTACCACAACTCGTAGAACGGCCGTCTCTTCCGCGCCCGCCGGCAAGGTGTATGCTGGAATCAACCAACCTCTATCCCGGACCATCTCTGATATGTCAAATACCGAAAAATTAGTTTCTTTCTTAAGTTTAAACGCAAACACCGGAATATGGCTTCCATCGGTCAAGAGCTCAAAAGGCCCCAGTTTTGCGATTTCACTAGAAAGATAAAGGGCGGTGGCGCGTAGAGCTTCCATAATGCGCTTATACCCTGCTTTCCCTAGACGGAGAAAATTATAATATTGAGCAATGATTTGGTTGCCGGGGCGGGAAAAGTTAATCGCAAACGTCGGCATCTCGCCTCCCAAATAATTAACAGAAAACACAAGGTCCTTCGGCAGTTCTTCCTCGTCCCTCCAAATGATCCATCCAACACCAGGATAAACCAGTCCGTATTTGTGTCCTGATGTATTGATAGATTTTACCCATTTTAGGCGAAAATCCCATTTGATATGGGGCTGGATAAAAGGAGTAACAAAAGCCCCGCTTGCCCCGTCGACATGAATCGGGACATTCCACCCTGTTTTTTTATTAAGCTTATCAAGCGCTGAATCGATTTCTTCTACGGGCTCATATTGTCCGGTAAAAGTTGTTCCCATAACAACGGCTACACCGATTGTGTTTTCATCAACCCTTTTTAAAACCTCTTCGGCGTTTATGGCGTAGCGGTCACTCGTCATTGGAATAAACCGCGGCTCAATATCCCAATACTTACAAAATTTTTCCCAGCATATTTGGACATCGATCCCTAAAACTAAGTTAGGTTTATCGGCCGGCTTCCCTTTAGCTTTCATCCGTTCACGCCATTTCCATTTAAGGGCCATTCCTCCCAGCATCACAGCTTCGCTTGAACCGATTGTTGAGCAGCCGCAAGCGCTCCCTTTTTCGTGAGCATGAAAAAGCCGAGCTAACATGTTCACGCATCGCATTTCGAGTTCGGCCGTCTGCGGATACTCATCCTTGTCGATCATGTTTTTATCAAACGTTTCGGCCATTAATTGTTTGGCTTCCGGCTCCATCCAAGTGGTTACAAAAGTGGCGAGATTGAGCCTTGAATTTCCATCCAGCATCAACTCGTCATGAACAATGTTATAAGCTGTCCGAGGAAGCATTTCTTTTTCAGGCATCTCATATTTGGGAACCGGTTCGTTCAGCGCGCGCCGGCCATAGGTGGGTGCCAAAATTTTTTCAGAACCTTTAAGTTCATGTAGTTTTGTTTGTTTCGATATCACCGGCCGTCTCCTTTCGCCTTGCTCATTTTGCCCCTGTCTTAAAAGAGTTTTTTTCCGCAAATTTGATTATTCTGTTCATCGTCTCGACTGTATACGCCGGATAAGCTCCTACGGCGCTTTCTGCTGAAAGCATCACATAGTCTGATCCATCCAAAACGGCGTTTGCCACGTCACTTACTTCGGCTCTAGTCGGCATGTGGTGCTCAGTCATGCTTTCGAGCATTTGTGTAGCCGTAATCGAAAACTTTTTTGCTTGCTTGCATTTTCTGATTATTTTTTTTTGAACAAACGGCACTTCATAGACAGGGATAGAAACTCCCATGTCCCCGCGGGCTACCATAATACCGTCGCACACCCTGATAATTTCATCGATGTTTTCAATACCTTCCCTGTTTTCAATTTTGGCTATTATTTGAGGGTTGTGCTCTTTATCTTTGAGATGTCTTGTTAAAGCAAGAATGTCGGCTTTGCTTCTTACAAAGGATTGCGCAATGTAATCAACCTTATTTTCGATACAAAAAGAAACATCTTTCTTGTCTTTCTCTGTCAGCCCTTTAAAGCTGAGTGCGGCACCCGGCATATTGATTCCCTTGTGCTGCTTGATCAAACCCGGGACAACAACCTTGGCTTTTAGCCTTTTCCCCGCGTGGGCTTCGATTTTAAGAGCGATGTTGCCATCATCAATAAAAACGTCTTGGCCCTTTTTAATTTGACTTAGAGAACCGGTCCAATCAATCGGAATAAGAGCTCCCTCACCCAAAACATTTTTAGGAACCAGCCAAACCATTTGTCTTTTTTTAACTTCGATAGGTTTTGCGGCCTTTAGCTTGCCGATTCGAATGCGGTACCCCTCTAAGTCTCCCAAGATTTTTATATGTCTCCGATGTTTTTTATTAAGCCGTCTTATAAGATGAATGAGCTTTAGATGCTCGCTGAGTTTTCCGTGAGAAAAGTTGAGTCTTGCCACATCCATCCCCGCACGCATCATTTTGGAGAGAGTGGCGGCTTTGTTTGATGCTGGGCCTAGAGTACAAACGATCTTAGTTTTGGGAGGCATTTTCTTCTTCTTGGGGAATAGGTTTAATGTTTTTTCTGTAAACCAGAACAACAATGACAACGGCGGTGAAAAATATAAGGTTCACCCCGTTAAACGCTCGCCAAACAGGGTCGGGGGAACGAAAGGCTTCAGGCGCCATCAACAAAAAGCACGCCCACACTCCCAACACCCAGGAAATGCTGATGTCTTTCGAAGATTTTCTCTTTAGAACCCTTAGAATAAGAGGAATGTTCCAGAGGGGCAAAATTACCGCTGCTATAAAAGCTACCTTATCCACCGTTTTCTCCTGTTGCCTGTCCGTCTGTTTTTATAGATTGTACCGGGTATAAAAATAAGAGGCAAAGGTTGAAAAAAGATTTTTTTCAGGTTACGTGGCGGAGAGGG
>CAZLUT010000022.1:0-25918 GCA_964562805.1 uncultured bacterium
AGCATCACTTTTTAAAGATACATCGCCCTGTAATTTATAAGCACCCTTCTTTTTTTCCGCAAAATAGGAGGTATCCGTAACAGGGACGTAAATAACACCCGCTATAGGAGAGTTTTTATGTATAAGGGCAATATTGACCGTGAACTCGCCGTTACGTTTTAAAAACTCTTTAGTCCCATCCAGAGGATCAACCAGCCAAAAAGTTTCCCAACCGTTTCTTTCTTCGTAGGGAATATCCTTTCCTTCCTCGGAGAGGACGGGAATATCGGGGAACAAACGTTTTAGTTCTTGAACGATGGAATTGTGTGATTTTTTATCAGCTAATGTGAGCGGGGAAGAGTCGGCTTTAAGCTCGACGTCAAAATCGGAACTGTAGACTTCAAGGACGAGACCTCCCGCTTCTTTAGCGATATTGATAAGCTGCCAGTAATTAAATTTCATTGAGGAAGAGGCCTTAATACAGCTTCCAAAAGAATGCGATGAGTGAAACCGTCGTTATTCCGATTAACAGATTTAAAGGAATTCCTATCTTGAGAAAATCACTGAATTTATATCCGCCCGGCCCATAAACAATCAAATTGCACTGATAGCTGATAGGGGATGCAAAATTTGCTGAAGCCGCCAAGGTTGTTGCAATAATAAAAGGCCTGGGGTCCAGGCCAAAGGTTTGCGCAGAAAAAATAGCAATCGGAAATATGATCACAGCGGCCGCTACATTGGTAATAAGGGTTGCAAGAACCGCAGTAACAATATAAAGACCGGCCAAAAGTCCTATTGGGCCGAAGCCTCCGGAGAATGATGTGATAGCTTCTGCTAAGAATTGCCCCGCGCCGCTTATTTCAACGGCTTTACCAATTCCAAACACGGAGGCAATAACAACCAGTATTTGCCAATCAATTGTTTTAAAAGCTAAAGACCTGCTTAAACACCGTGTCAGAAATAAAAAGGGAATGGCGGCAAGACACAGGACCAGAAGAAGACTAGGTTTAAAAGCTGCGATGGTAACGATAGCAAGAAGAGTTAGGGAAGAGATTAAAAATTTCTTAAAATCAAATATTTGTTTATCATCAAATTTTGAAATTAGATGAAAATCCCGGCTTTGATTGTATTTATTAACAAAAGCTTCATCTGTGTCTAATAAAAGCGTATCACCTTGTTTAATTTTAATATCGCCTATTTTAGACTCAATTCGTTCGCCATTCCTATGTATAGCGAGCACGATAGCTCCATAAAGGGCACGGAAGTCAGCCTCTTTAACAGTCCGGTTAAGTACTGGCGAAGAATTTGAAACAACAGCCTCAACCAAAACTTTGTTCCATTTTTTCATTTCTCTTGAGCAATGTATGTCAGAGAGAATCTTAAGGTGAGGCACATCCTGCAGCTCTTTAATTGAATGTACCATTCCAATAAATATCAGGCGGTCATGAGCTTTCAATTTCTCATCGGAATTGACAGGTCCTATTATTTCCTTGCGCCTTTCGATTTTTGCTAGATAAAGACCGGACAGATGTCTTAGCTTTGCTTCCTTGATAGAAAGATTAATTAAGGGGCAGCCGGCTTCAACAACCGCTTCCAAGACAAAATCACGACAGGCTTCTTCGGTTTTAATGAGAGGATCTTTGCGATTAGGAAGAAGGCGGTTGCTAAAAAGAATAAGGTATAAAAACCCTACAATTGCACACGGAACAGCAACCCAAGAAAGCTCAAACATGGTGTAAGGTCTAAGATTATTTTGACGGAGCATGCCGCTCACGACGAGGTTGGTTGTGGTGCCAATTAGAGTGCAGGCGCCGCCCATTATCGCCGCATAAGAGAGGGGGATTAAAAATTTTGAAGGAGCTTTATTATTTTTAATTGCCCATTTTCTTACTATAGACGAAAGAATCAAAACGATTGAGGTGTTGTTTAAAAAAGCAGACAAAATCGTTACCGGCAAAAGCAATTTAGCCAAAATATGCCGATGGCTTTTTTTGGGGCTTAAGAAAGAATTGAAGGCAAAAGTAATGCCGCCCGCATTTTGAATAGTTCCCACAATCACAAAGAGCGAAGCGATAATAAACAGAGCTGGATTTGAAAAGCCGGAAATAGCTTGTTCAGCTGATAGGACGCCTGTAACGATTAATAGGCATAGACTAGAAAAAATAATGGTAACAGGAGATGCTATTCGAATAAAAAGAGCGGTCACCATAGCAATTATGGCAATAAGTGTCATGAAACCTTCAAATCCCATAAATTAGTTTTTAGCCTTTATGTACCTGTTATCTTCGAGCCATTTAATAAAAATTTTCGCGCACTCTGAAGCATTTATTTTTTCGGTATCAAGAGTAATTTCAGGACTTTTAGGTTCTTCATAAGGAGCGGTAATACCCGTAAATTCACCTACTTCGCCCGAACGGGCTTTCTTGTATAAATCTTTTGGATCTCGTTTTTCACAAGTTTCAAGCGAAGCCTTAATAAACATTTCGATAAAATCCCCTTTAGACAGAAGCGAACGCACTTTATCGCGGTCTTTTCTGTAGGGAGAGATAAATGAAGTTATTACAAGAAAACCGGCTTCTCTAAAAAGTTTTGCCACCTCGCCAATGCGTCTGATATTTTCTTCACGGTCTTCGGGTGAGAAGCCCAAGTCTTGATTGAGTCCATGACGAATGTTGTCACCGTCTAAGATAAAGGTTTGGACACCTCGTTCAAAAAGCAATGATTGAATTTTACAAGCTACCGTGGATTTACCGCTTCCGGATAGACCCGTCAGCCAGATCACCGCACCCTTATGACCGTTTCTTTTTTCGAGCTCCGCTTGCGGAACGCTGCTGGAATGCCATGTGATATGAGTGTTCTTTTCTTTTTTCATAAACAGAAATTATACATGGCTTCTCTTAAAAGTATGATAAAAAAGCTCGAAATTTTACTTAAAAGGGAGTTTTGAGATTAGGTTATAATATAATCTTTTCGGAAAATACCTTCTTTTCTCCTCGGGAAAGAAGGTGTATTATCCGCAGGTTAAAATTATGAAACATCTAGAAAAATTAGAAAGTCAGTCAGTTTATATTTTACGCGAGGCCTATAGCCAGTTTAAAAATCTGGCAATGCTTTGGTCGATCGGTAAAGACAGTACCGTTATGCTGTGGCTTGCCCGTAAGGCCTTCGTGGGGCATGTACCATTCCCCTTAGTCCACATTGATACTCATTACAAAATTCCTGAAATGATCATTTACCGCGATAAGCTTGCTCTGAAATGGAAGCTTAATATGGTTTATGGGGAAAACCGGGAAGCTTTGGATAAGAAACAGACTTTTCCTGACGGTAATGTGGATCGTCTCACGTGCTGCAAATTTCTTAAAACAGAAGCCTTAAAACATACCTTGTCCGGAAAATGGCCGCGCTATCGATTGGATCACAAGTTGAAAAAATATGTTATTGATGAGAATAAAGAGCCTTACACCGGTGTTATCGTCGGCGCTCGCTCCGATGAGGAGGGAAGTCGCTCTAAGGAACGTTATTTTTCGCCGCGGGATCAAGAAAGCGATTGGGATGTGGGAGATCAACCGCCGGAACTCTGGAATCAGTTTAAAACTGATTTTGCGCCGGGTACCCATATTAGGGTTCATCCTTTGCTGGATTGGACAGAGCTTGATATTTGGGAATATATCGAAAGAGAAAAGATTCCTGTAACACCCCTTTATTTTGACAACGGCAAAGGAGAAAGATACCGTTCTTTAGGGTGTTACCCTTGTACTTTTCCGGTTAAATCAACCGCTAAAACGGTTAAAGATATTATCCAAGAGCTCAAAACAGGAAAATTCTCTAATATTGCCGAACGCTCAGGTAGGGCGCAAGACAAGGATGACGGAGGCGGTCTTGAAACTCTTCGTCGTGATGGCTATATGTAAAGCTAGGGGCTAGACCCGCCTGCCGCGGGCAGGTCTAAGATCTAAGATCTAAGGGCTGAGAGAAAAAACAGAAAAATGAAAAAAATCAAAAGAATGAATAAAAAAAGAAAACCGCAGGGTGGCGATCAGAAGATGAACATTGTGATCGTGGGCCATGTGGATCATGGAAAAAGTACTGTTATTGGACGTTTGCTTGCGGATGCCCACGCTCTTCCTAAAGGGAAATTGGAGCAAGTTAGGCAGGATTGCGAGCGTAATTCAAAACCATTTGAATATGCCTTTCTTTTAGATGCCCTAAAGGATGAACAGGCCCAAGGCATTACGATTGATTCAGCCAGAGCCTTTTTTAAAAGTAAAAAACGGGAGTACATTATTATTGATGCGCCCGGGCATATTGAATTTTTGAAGAACATGATAAGCGGCGCTGCTCGAGCTGAAGCGGCCCTGCTTGTAATTGATGCCAAAGAAGGGGTTAGGGAAAATTCAAAACGCCATGGATACCTACTTTCAATGCTGGGCATTAAACAGATAGCTGTTTGTGTTAATAAGATGGATTTGGTCGGCTACAAGAAATCGGTATTTCAGAAGATTGAAAAAGAATATAGAGAATTTTTAAAAAAAATTGGAGTAAAACCCAAGTTTTTTATCCCAATTTCAGCGCGCGAAGGCGATAACATCGTAAAAGCTTCAAAGCGTCTCAAATGGTTTAAAGGACATAGCATCCTCTCGGCCCTGGATGCTTTCACAAAAGCAAAAGGGCTCGATGAAAAGCCATTCCGGTTTCCTGTGCAAGGCGTTTATAAATTTACAGCTTTTGGGGACGACAGAAGAATTATGGCGGGACGGATCGAGTCGGGAACCGCTACTGTAGGGGATAAGGTTGTTTTTCTTCCATCCAACAAACAGTCTATGATTGAGTCAATCGAAAATTTTAATACCCCGCGTAAAAAGACTGCAAAAGCTGGTTGCTCAACAGGTTTTACCTTGAAAGAAGAAATCTATGTAACACGCGGCGAGATTATGTGTAAGACCATGGAAGAAAAACCGGTGGTAAGCTCGCTTTTTCGAGCAGAGATTTTTTGGATGGGCCGCAGGCCAATGGTGTTTAATAAAGATTATAAATTGAAACTAGGCACGGCAAAAGTTCCTGTACGGCTTAAAAAAATTGAAATGGTCATTGACGCGTCTGATTTAAAAAAATCCAACAAAAAAGAAATTAATCGGCATGATGTAGCTCAGTGTATTTTAGAGTGTACGAATCCAATCGCTTTTGATACAGCAGGTGAACTTGAGGTGACAGGCCGTTTTGTGATAGTTGATCAGTATGATATTGCGGGCGGCGGTGTTATTTCTAAACCAGTCGAAGACGAACAAGCCGGCACTCGAGCTCAGGTAGTGACTCGAGAAATGAACTGGGATTTTTGCATTGTCGAGCCTGAAATGCGGAGTGAATCATATGGACTCCGTCCCAAATTGGTGCTTTTAACAGGTATTGTTGGAGCTGATAAGAAGGTTATCGCCAAGGAGCTTGAGAAGAAGCTTTTTAATGCGGGAAAAAAAGTTTACTTTTTGGGCATTGGCAATCTCTTGAGAGGTTTGAATAAGGATGTCGAAAGAGACAGGCCTTCAAGAGCGGAACACGTAAGACGTTTGGGCGAAGTGGCTCACATTATGATGGATGCCGGTCTTATTGTGTTGGCTACGGCGAGCAATTTAAATGATGAGGAGTTGAGACTCCTTCAGACACTTACGGCCCGGGAATCAATGGTTGTCGTAAATGTTGGAAAAAATAATTTCAAAGAAGACGTTATCGATCTTAATTTAAACGCGAAAGACACGCCTCTCAAAAACGCAGGAAAGATTCTCAAACTTCTCGATTCTCAAAATATTTTTCTATAATTTTTTCTCTTAAAATGCCTTCAAAGAAGATAATTTTACCCAAAGCGTATCTATGTTTTGAAGTGTCAGTCGCGCTCGATACTAAAGAGCTGGCCTATGCCATTTTGGACCACCTGACAGGAATGCCCATTTCGGAAACGCAAATCCCTAAGAAAAATAAAGTTAAACTTACCCTTTATTTCTCTAAAAATAAAAATCTTCAACAAATAAAAAATAATTTTAAAAAACAATTCCGGCAAAAGTGCTCTATTAAAATTTTTCTTTTAGATGATTGGAAGGATAAATGGAAAAGGGATTTTCATGCAAGAAAAGTAACGTCCCAGCTCTGGATATGCCCTTCATGGGAAAAAGTAAAAATAAAATCTAATGAAAAAGTTATCTATCTTGAGCCAGGCGTTGCTTTTGGTACAGGGCTTCATCCGACAACAAAATTTGTATTAAAAATGATTGATAAATTTCATAGTCAAATCGGCTCTTTGGCTGACTTAGGGACGGGAACCGGGATTCTTTCAATTGGCGCGAATGCTCTTGGAATTAAAAAAATAGTTGCAATCGATAATGATCTTCAGGCTATTTACGCGGCTCGTGATAATTTTAAGAAAAACAAGTGTAAGAACATTAAATTAAAGAAAGTGGCGCTCGAGAAGTTTAAAACGAAACAAAAGTTTGATTTTGTAGCGGCTAACATTGAAACCAAAATTCTTCTTAAATCAAAAACAAAATTAATGAGCCTTTTGCAGCAGGGCGGCCACTTGGCCTTGACTGGAATAGGGGCCAAGTCGCGGGATGAGGTTTTGAGGCACTATAAATCCAAAAAGCTTCACCTCGTGGATCAGTTTAAAAGCCGCGAATGGGCCGGCTTTTGCTTTAAAAACAAGATCTAAGGGCCCAGATCTAAGAACCGAGGGACCTCCTAGATCTTAGATCTAAGACCTTAGTTCTTAGATCTAAAAAAGATGGTTGACCCTCTGAAAATTATGCTAAACTGTCGCCCCTTTAAAAGATAAGAAGTAAGGAGAAGGCAAATGACCGAAGAGAAAAAGGAAAATACACCAAAAAACGTTCAAATTAAAATTGGTGACAAGAGCTTAGAGTGTCCTGTTATTGTAGGGACTGAAGATGAAAAGGCTTTTGATATCTCTCAGCTTAGAGCCAAGACAAGCTACATCACTTTAGACAACGGTTACGGTAATACGGGCGCTTGTACGAGCGCTATTACTTATCTCGACGGCGAAAAAGGTATTCTTAGATACCGGGGCATTTCAATCGAAGAGCTTGCCGAGCAGGCTTCTTATACGGAAACAGCCTATCTTTTAATTTATGGTCATTTGCCTAAAAAAGATGAGGCGGACAGATTTTCGAAGCTTTTAACCAAGCATGCGATGATTCATGAGGATATGAAGCAGTTTTTTGATGACTATCCAGGAACAGCGCATCCAATGGCTACCATGTCTGCTATGGTTTGCGCGCTTTCAGGTTATTACCCCGAATTATTAAAACCACGCCCCAATAAGGAAGAAGTTGATATTTTAATTGCTGAAATTTTGGCTAAATTTAGAACGATCGCAGCTTTTACTTATAAGAAATCTATAGGCGAGCCTTTTGAGTATCCTAAAAAGTCCGCACGGTATGTAGATAATTTTCTTCATATGATGTTCTCGACACCCGAAGATGATTATGTAATGGATCCTGATATTGTTGATGCTATCCGAGTACTTTTTATCTTACACGCCGACCATGAGCAAAATTGCAGCACCTCAACCGTGCGTTTAGTGGGCAGCGCTCAAACCAATCTTTTTGCTTCGGTTTCAGCGGGGATTTGTGCTCTCTGGGGACCTTTACATGGTGGCGCTAACCAGGCCGTAATTGAAATGTTGGAGCAAATCAGAAAAGACGGCGGCGATGTCGAAAAATATATCAAATTGGCAAAAGACAAAGACTCTCCATTTCGTCTGATGGGTTTTGGGCATCGGGTTTATAAAAATTATGACCCCAGGGCGAAAGTAATTAAAAAGATGTGTGATAAGGTTTTGGCTAAACTAAAAGTAAATGACCCCGCTTTAGATATTGCTAAAAAGCTTGAAGAAGCCGCTCTTAAAGATCCTTACTTCGTTGATAAGAAACTTTATCCAAACGTTGATTTTTATAGCGGTATTATTATGAGAGCTATCGGAATTCCGACAAACATGTTTACTGTCATGTTTGCTATTGGACGCTTGCCAGGCTGGGTAGCTCATTGGAAGGAATTGAATGAGGCCCCGAATCCGAAGATTGGAAGACCTCGCCAAATTTATACAGGACCCGCTTTAAATCCTTACATCCCTGTTGATAAAAGATAGGTAAGTCTTGTTTAAGAAAATACTTCAAAAGCTTTTTCCTTTTTTATTCAGCAAAACGACTCATTTGGCTTACGGAGTGGAAGAGTCACCTAATAAGTATCCTTTAGACAAAGCCCGTTATCCTTTGATGGCTTCTTACATTCATGAAGAATCTTTGAAACACGAGGCGCCGCTTCGAATTTTGGATATCGGATGCCGGGATGGGAACATGTCGCTTTATTGTAATCATAATGGATCAAACGTCGAATTCCACGGCATGGACATTACTCAAAAAGATCTTGAAATGGCTATTGACCGGGGTTACAAGTCAGGATTCCAGCATGATATTCGTAACCACCCTTTTCCCTATAAAGATGATTACTTTGATGCCGTGATCTGCAGTCATATTTTAGAGCATTTGGAAAGCCCCGGTGAAACGCTCGAAGAATTGAATCGTGTTATGAAGAATGAAAGTTTATTAATAGTAGGTGTTCCCATTGGTCTTTTGCCTGGAATTTTGTGGCGCCGGCACATCACGCCGCTTTATAACGCGCGTAAAAGAAAAAAAGAGGCCTTAAGAAGATTTGAACACGTTTCATTTTTTAGTTTAACCGAACTTAAAAAATTGTTAAAAAAATATGGTTTCCGGACCGAAGAAGCGCGCGGAAATTATGTTATTCGTGCCAGGAAATTTTTTCTTGAAGATCAGAAATGGTGGTATGACTTTAATCAATGGTGGGGGAAGGTCTTTCCGGGTGTTCTGGGGCACGTAACCCTAAAAGCACGGCTTAGGAAATGATCGAAGATTTCAAATTAACACGCCCAGTTGTTTTTCTGGATTTAGAAACTACCGGAGTTTGGCCCGAAAAGGACCGGATTATTGAAGTTGCCTTAATTAAAATTTATCCGGACGGCCGGGAAGAGACGTTTGAAACTCGAATAGATCCTGAAATGAAAATTCCACCGGCATCTATTGCGATTCACGGCATTAAAGACGAAGAGCTTGTCGGGAAGCCTAAATTTAAAGAAATCGCTCCTAAAATTTTAGAAATATTAGAAGGTTGTGATATCGGAGGCTTTGCTTTAGAGCGTCTTGATATCCACATCTTGGCAAGGGAATTTAAGCGGGTTCACAAAGAATTTGATTTCGGATTGTGTCATTTTCTGGATTCTCAAAAGATCTTTGTTCACAAAGAAAAACGGAATTTAGGGACGGCTTCTGAATTTTATCTGGGAAAGCCGTTAGACAACGCCCACGCGGCCATGGTGGATGCCAGAGCAAGTCTTGAGGTTTTTAAAGCGCAATTAAAACGGTATCCTGATCTGCCCCGGACACCCGAGGAATTGTCTCGTCTGATGAAGGGGGAGGGCTCTGATTATATTGATGAAACCCGCCGATTTCGCTGGTGGGATGGGGAAGCCTATTTTAATTTTGGCGGAGCTGATGTTTACGGAAAATCAATTCGCTCCATAGTTAAGGAGCGCCGGGGTTTTTTGGAATGGATGCTAAGGCAAGATTTTTCGAAAGAAGTGAAGCGAATCGTCCAGGACGCCTTGAAAGGGAAATTCCCCGAAGCGCCGGAAAACTCTTAAAACCCAAAATTTAATCGCTCCTATTTGACTCCGATTGGGGATCTGCTATACTTTCCGAACCTCTTATTGAGAGTGGTATAGGGACAGGCCCGGTGACACCACAGCAACCGGCTTCTTATGAGGCGCCAGGTGCTAACTCCTGCGGGGTAACCCCCCGGAAGATGAGAGTTTAATACTTTAAGAAACCTCTTCTTAGCTTTACTCAATAAGGGATAAGAAGAGGTTTTTTGTTTTTAGCCTAGATCTTTGCAGTGTCTGGGTTATGAGGGAGATATAGAAATGACAAAGATTGATTCAAAATTAACACCAGAAACGTTGGCCCTTCATGGAGGCCAGGACCCAGACCCTACGACAGGGGCACGTGCGGTCCCTATTTATCAAACGACTTCCTATCAGTTTCGCGATACGGATCATGCGGCGAACCTTTTTGCCCTAAAAGAATTTGGCAATATTTATACCCGCCTCATGAATCCAACGAGCGATGTCTTTGAAAAAAGAATCGCGGCAATGGAGGGGGGAGTAGGCGCATTAGCCGTTTCAAGCGGACAGTCGGCTATTACCTTGGCCCTATTAAATATTGCTCAAGCGGGGGATGAGATTGTTTCAGCTGATAATCTTTATGGCGGA
Organism: uncultured bacterium; assembly: GCA_964562805.1. Taxonomy (GTDB): domain Bacteria; phylum Omnitrophota; class Omnitrophia; order Omnitrophales; family CAZLUT01; genus CAZLUT01. Next base: position 10,328 of record CAZLUT010000022.1, read on the forward strand.
ACTTACACCCTTTTTCAAAACACATTTAAACGTCTTGGTATAAAAGTAAAGTTTGTTAAATCAAACGACTTAAGCGCTTTTAAAAAAGCAATTACGCCTAAAACAAAGGCAGTTTATGCTGAGTCAATTGGCAATCCAAAGCTGGACATTGCCGATTTGGAAGGGATTTCAAAAGTAGCGCACGACAATGGAATTCCTTTTATTTTGGATAACACCTCGTCTCCTTATATCTTGAGGCCATTTGATCATGGGGTGGATATTATTGCCTATTCGGCAACCAAATTTATCGGAGGTCACGGTACTTCTATTGGCGGTGTTTTGGTTGATTCAGGCAAGTTTGATTGGACGAATGGCAAGTTTCCTTTAATCGCGGAACCTGATCCCAGTTATCACGGCATTAATTTTGTAGAGGCTTTAAAGCCGCTTGGAAATATCGCCTATATTATTAAGGCCCGTGTGACTCTTTTAAGAGATATGGGGTTTGCCCTTTCTCCTTTTAATTCATTCTTGTTTTTGCAGGGACTCGAAACCTTACATCTTAGAATGCCTAAACATTCTGAGAATGCTTTAAAGGTTGCTGAATTTTTAGAGAGTCACCCTGACGTGACTTGGGTGAGTTATCCGGGGTTAGCTTCTAGCTCTGAGGCGGAAAGGGTGAAAAAGTATTTACCAAAGGGAGCGGGTGCGATCATTGGTTTTGGCATTAAAGGCGGATTGGAAGCAGGCAAGAAGTTTATTAATTCGCTCGAATTGATTTCGCATTTAGCCAACATAGGAGATGCTAAAACTTTGGCTATTCACCCCGCTACAACCACCCACCAGCAGTTAAATGACGAAGAGCAGGCTGCGACTGGTGTGACACCGGACTTTGTGAGGTTGTCGATTGGGATTGAGAATGTGGATGACATTATTAATGATATTAGCCAAGCTCTTAAAAAGGCGGAGTAATGAAGAGCAAAGAAATTGGGATCGTAAAACCCAAGATTTTCACTTTTGCCGATAAAGGCGAGGAGTTCCGTCTGGAATCAGGCGGAACTCTTTCACCTATTACCTTGGAGTATGAGGCCTACGGTACGCTTAATGCCGAAAAGAATAATGCTATTTTAGTAGCGCATGCTTTTTCGGGTGATGCGCATGCCGCGGGCTTCCATGAAGGGGATACTAAGCCGGGCTGGTGGGATTCTATGATCGGACCAGGCAAGGCTCTTGATACTGATAAATATTTTGTTCTCTGCATTAATTCAATCGGTGGTTGCAAAGGGTCAACGGGTCCTTCTTCAATTAACCCTAAGACGGGGAAGCCCTATGCTTTGGATTTTCCTTTAGTTACGATAGGTGACATTGTAAATGCCGAATTAAAATTAGTTGAGCATTTAGGTGTTGAAAAACTTCTTTCGGTGACGGGTGGTTCAATGGGAGGCATGAAGGCCCTTGAGTGGGTAGCAAGGCACCCTGAAAAAATCCGCTCGGCAATCCCTATGGCAACAGCCTTAAAGCATACACCTCAGCAAATCGCTTTTGATGAAGTTGGGCGCCAAGCTATTATGGCTGATCCGGATTGGCGGGAAGGCAACTACTACGATGGGACTCCGCCCGAAAAAGGTTTGGCAGTAGCCCGGATGATCGGCCATATTACTTATATGAGCGAGAAATCCATGGAAGAAAAGTTTTCCAGGAAACTCAAAGAGGAGGGGTCTAACTTTAAATTTGCCGCGGATTTTGAAGTTGAAGGTTATTTGCGTTACCGAGGGGATAGTTTTGTAAAAAGATTTGATGCTAATACCTACCTTTATCTTACAAAGGCAATGGATTTTTTTGATTTATCAGGGGGGAAGCTGATATCTTCAAAAAAACAATTAGATTTGCATTTTCTGGTACTGGGGTTTAAGTCAGATTGGCTTTATCCGGTTTCACAGCAGAAGGATATTGTCCGCGCGCTTAAAGCGAAACATATCGACGCGACTTATTGTGAGATTGATGCTGCTTATGGACACGATTCTTTTTTGCTGGAAACCGAAAAGCAAACGCATCTGGTAAACCACTTTTTGGGAAAAGTGTATAAATCAGCGAAGAAAAGGAAATAAAAATGGCAAAGCGCGAGGACTATGAAATTATAAAAACTCTTATCCAGCCAGATACCAAGGTTTTGGATTTGGGCTGCGGCGATGGTGATCTGATGAGTCTCTTGGCGCTTGAGAAAAATGCGAGGGCCCAAGGCATCGAGCTTGACGAGGCGTGTATTCATAAGTGTGTGGAAAAGGGTCTCAGTGTGTTTCATGGCGACATTGATACGGGTCTGCCCGAATATCCTGATAACGCCTTTGATTATGTGATTTTAAACCATAGTCTTCAGGAAGTTAAAAAAGCCGACCTGGTTTTAAAAGAGGCATTGCGCGTTGGAAAAAAAGTGATTATTAGTTTCCCCAACTTTGCTTATCTCAAACTGCGATACGACCTTTTTTTCAAGGGAAAAGCTCCGCTCGGCCCCTATAACCACTACGAGTGGTACAACACTCCTAATATCAATTACTTGAGCATTAAAGATTTTAGGGACTATTGCAAAAAGCATGATATTAAAGTGCTGGAAGCTTTTTATGTCGCGGGCAATAAGAAGCAATGGTTTTTGCCGAATCTTTTAGCGACAGTCGGCATTTTTTTAATTCAAAAGTAAATCAATTACCATGACAGTAACAAAAGACAACATCCAAGCTCTCAAAAATCAAGTTTTGCGTGGCATTGGTATTACTCGGCAAGACGCTGCGAGGCTGCTCTCGATTCCGGAAGATGATATTGCGATGATCGAAGCGCTGATTGATGCGGCGTCAGTTGTTACAAGAGAGCTTGCCCCTCGCAAGGCCTCTCTTTGTTCGCTTTTAAATACCAAAAGCGGCGCCTGTTCTGAAAACTGTAAATTTTGTTCGCAATCAGTTCATTTTAATTCCGAAGTAGAAACCTACCCCTTCGCGAGCGAAGAGACTATTTTAAAAAGAGCCAAAGAAATCGAGAGTATTGGTTCAGATAAATATTGCCTTGTAACAGCAGGCGATAAGTTAAGTGATGAAGATTTTGGAAAGGCGATAAAAGCCTTTAAAAAATTAAAAAGCATAACTCACTTAGGTTTAGACGCTTCCATTGGTTTTTTAACAGAGGAAAGAGCAAGAAGACTCCGGGAAGCCGGAGTGGGAACCGTTAATCATAATCTCGAAACAGGAGAGAAGTACTATTCAAAGATTTGCACCACCCATTCTTACGAGGACCGGAAGAATACAATTCGTGCCGTTAAAAAAAGCGGTACGGCTATTTGTTCGGGCGGAATTATTGGAATGGGAGAAACTTTAGAGGACAGAATTGATCTAGCCTTCACTTTAAAAGAACTCGATGTTGATATTGTTCCCATTAATATTCTAGATCCTCGGCCGGGGACTCCCTTGGAGGATGTAGAGAAAATAGAGCCTATTGATGTTATAAAAACGGTTGCTGTCTTTCGTTTTATTCTTCCCGAAAAAGCTATTAAATTAGCAGGCGGCCGCGAGGTAAATCTAGGGGACGTGTGGCAGCCTATGGCTTTTAGGGCGGGCGCCAACGGAATTATTATCGGCGGCTATTTAACGACCGGAGGTAATAAACCGGAAAAAGACCTCGAAATGTTGGAAGAAGCGGGATATGAGATACCAGCAACCAAAGGTTGCTGAAAGCACAAAACACAAAAACACAAATCACAAACAAATTACAAAACCAAAATTCGAAATTCGAAACAAAAAAGAAATTAAATATAAATTAAATATAAATTAAATATAAATTAAATATAAATAAAAACACCATATCGTTTTTAATTTAGAATTTGTATATTGGGTTTTGTTGTCCCGCCACAGGGGCGGGCGTCTCGTAAGGAAGTCTATGGATGTACGCTAAAGCGTACACGAGTTTGTGGTTTGGAATTTGTGATTTGGAATTTAATAAACTTAATTTTTTAATTTAAATAAAGCATGCATATATCACTCGAAAATAAAAAAATCTTAATTTCTGGTGGAACGGGGGCCCTTGGAGGGCTTCTCGCAGAAAAACTTCTAGATGAAAAAGCGAGTGTATTTTTTACTTACCATCAGAATAGATCAAAAGCCGAGGAGCTTATAAAGAGGGGTGCTCGAGGATTTCAAATTGATTTTACCGACAGAGAATCTATTAAAGCTTTAAAGGAAAATTTAAAACAACATACAGATCATTTGGATGGCCTCGTGTGTAATGCCGCGACACTTTTTGATAAAACTATTTCTAAATTGCCCGCTAATGAATGGGATCGTGTTATAGAAGTCAATTTAACATCTATTTTTTTTCTCACAAAAACGCTTTTACCGCTTCTTTATAAGGACAATAAGGCAAAAGTTGTCAATGTAACAAGCCGGGTGGGTGTTATCGGCGGTTTTGGGCAAAGCAATTATGCGGCGGCAAAAGCCGGTTTGATTGGATTTACAAAATCTCTCGCTAAAGAAGTTGGCCGCAAAGGCATTTGTGTTAACGCTATTAATCCTGGTTTTATGATTACCGGCATGAATCAAAACTTATCCGAAGATATTCTTAATTCAAGACTAAAAGAGAGTTTGCTAGGCGTCTATTCAGATCCTGAAAAAGTAGCTGATTTTATTCTTTATTTATTATCTAATCATTCCGATGGCATTACGGGGCAAGTTTTTCATATTGATTCTAGGATCGTTTAATAAGTTATGAAAAAAAGAGTTGTTGTGACAGGTTTAGGTGTTGTTTCGCCTATTGGCAATAACATCAGAGACTTTAAAGCAAGTTTAAGAGAAGGTGTCTCAGGCGAAGGACCTATCACACGATTCAAAGTCCAAGATTTTCCGGTTAAAAGAGCGTTTGAAGTTAAAAATTTTACACCCCCGCCTTCAGCAAAACGGCTTGACCCTTTTATTCAATATGCAATTTCAGCTGCTGATCAAGCTTTGGAAGATGCCAGGCTTAATTTAGAAGAATGGGACCCTTTTGAGATTGGAATGGTAATGAGTTCCAGCAAAGGCGGGCTTACAACTTACACGAGAGATATCGACGATTTCAAAAGAAGACACAGCGCCTTATTGGGAGCGCGGATTTATAGTTCCTTTATTCCCAATATGGCAGCTCAATGGATTGCCAGACACAAAGGAATCAAGGGGCCGGCAGTTTGCTACGTAACGGCATGTGCCACAGGCACTTATTCGATCAGCGAAGCGGCCGAAATGATTCGTCGAGGTGATGTTAAGGTTTGTATCGCGGGCGCAGCAGATGCCAGTATTTGTGGTCTGCCCTTAGCCGGTTATTATCAAATGGGGGTCTACGCTAAAGATAGGATGCGTCCTTTTGGCAAGGCTCGAAGCGGCTTTGAAGTAGGGGAAGGAGCAGCGTGCCTTATTCTGGAATCCCTCGAAGATGCTGTCGCGCGCGGTGCTGAGATATATGCTGAAATAGATTCGCATTCTTATGGTTCTGATGCCTATGAGATAACCTCATTTGACCCAAAAGGCGAAACCCTGTCCCGCGTTATTAAAAAGAATTTAGAGCGCGCGGCTTTGGGTATTAATGATGTTTCTTATGTGAGCCTTCACGGAACAGCAACGCGAGCGGGCGATAGTTATGAAATCTCAGAGCTGAAAAAAGTTTTTGGTAAGCAATTAAAAAATATTCCAATGAGTGCTACTAAGTCGATGACAGGGCATATGTTGGGGGCGAGCGGCGCGGCGGAGATTGTGGCTTCTATTTTGGGTATTCACGGTTCCTTTATCCCGCCAACAGCCAACCTAAGCGATATTGACGATGAGTTTTTAGGGTACGATCTGGTTCCTAAGGCAGCGCGCGAAGGAGAGATTAAAAATGTACTTACTTATTCGATGGGATTTGGAGGGCACGTAGCCTCGCTCATATTAAAGAAATATGAGCAAGGCAGCGATTAGTGAATAGTAATCAAGGAGTCCGCTAAAGCGGACAAATTTAAATAAGACTATGATGAAACAAACAACAAACAATCCGTTAGATTTTATTGAGATTGAATTAAACGAAATTCGAGATAAGAGTCTTTATCGAAAATTAAGATCCCTCACGCTCTCTTCGCCGGTAAAAGGAAAGCTAAACGGTAAACCGGTTACACTTTTTTGTTCAAATGATTATCTGGGCTTAACATTTGATGAGGATATTAAAAATATTTTTAAAAAGACGATTCAAGAAGAGGGTGTTGGGAGCGGTGCTGCCCGGCTCATATCAGGTGGAAGAGCTTCCCATCAAGAATTAGAGAACGAGCTTGCCTCTTTTTTAGGTAAAGAATCAGCGCTTCTTTACTCCTCCGGTTATTTAGCAAACTTAGGGGTTCTATCAAGCCTTTTTACCGAGGGGGACTTAATTGTATTTGATAAATTATCCCACGCCTCACTTATTGATGCGGCTAAATTATCAGAAGCTGATTACCGCGTTTATCCTCATAAAAATCTAGATCGATTAGACGCGATTTTGGCAGGCCACAGGTCAAAAGGGCAAAAAGCAATTGTGACAGACAGTGTTTTTAGTATGGATGGCGATACGGCACCTCTAGAGGAGCTGATCGAAATAAAAGAAAAACATAACGCCTTTTTAATTCTTGATGAAGCGCATGGATTTGGTGTTTTTGGCGCCGCCGGGAGGGGCGCCGCGGAAAATGTTTTAAACAAAATTGATGTTTATATTGGGACTCTGTCCAAAGCAGCCGGCCTCGTAGGCGGTTTTGTCTCGGGTGACAACAAACTTATTGATTATCTTATTAATAAATCGAGAACTTTTATTTATGATACAGCTCTTCCGCCCGGAATATCCGCCGCGGCCAGGGTTTCTCTCGAGAAAATCAAAGAGGGTGGTTTGCGAGCCAAGCTATGGAAGAATGTCAAAGCAATGAGAGGTGTTATAGAAGATTTGGGATTTAATGTTTCAAACGAGCCGTCCCCAATCATCCCAATTATTATAGGTAGGGAGGAAGAGGCTGTTGCTTTTTCGAATGAATTATTAGAAAAAGGATTTTTTATTCCAGCCGTGCGTTTCCCAACAGTTTCGAAAGGCCAAGCGAGGCTCAGAATGACTGTGAGCGCGGCGCACAGCGAAGAGGATATAAAAAAGTTTGGGGAAGCCCTGAAAGATTTAAAGGCGGTTAGTGGTTAGTTGATAGTGGTTAGTTTTACTAACTGCTAGCTACTGCTCACTAATCACTAGCTATCGTAAGATAATTAATGGATTTTAATAATGCATAGAAAAAAAACAAAAACCGATGAGTTGGTACGTAAAGATAAGCGGTATCTTTGGCATCCATTTACCCAAATGAGAGACTGGGAACGCGAGGATGTTTTGGTAATCGAAAAGGGTAGAGGGAATTATCTGATTGATACCAATGGGAAGAAATATTTGGACGGCGTTTCTTCCTTGTGGTGCAATGTTTTTGGCCACAGGAAACCCGAATTAGATAAGGCACTCGAGAAGCAAGCGGGAAAAATTGCGCACTCTACTTTTCTGGGTCTTACGAATCCTCCGGCAATTAAATTAGCCGAGAAGCTTATTGAGATTACTCCTAAAAATCTTACACGGGTTTTTTATTCCGATTCAGGAAGTGAAGCGGTTGAGATTGCTTTAAAAATGGCATTTCAATATTGGCAGCAAAAAGGTGAAACAAAAAGGAAAGAATTTGTAACCTTAGGCGACGCTTATCACGGAGATACGATCGGCTCTGTTAGCTTGGGGGGGATTGGGCTTTTTCACGCTAAATATAAGGCGCTTCTTTTAAAAACTTACAAAATAAAAGCTCCTTCTTGGTTCATGAGAGGCGGAAATTTATCAGAAAAAGAATTTTTGAAACAAGTAGTTCAAGAGGTTGAAACTTTAATTAGAAAAAAGCATAAAAAAATCTGCGCTTTTGTAATGGAACCTTTAATGCAGGGTGCCGCAGGCATGCTGAAACACCCCGCAGGCTTTCTCGGGGCTGTCCGGCGAATAACTAAAAAATATGGGATACTTTTAATCTTGGATGAAGTGGCCACAGGTTTTGGCCGTACGGGCCGCATGTTCGCTTCAGAACACGAGAATGTAAAACCTGACATTATGTGCTTAGCAAAAGGGCTTACGGGAGGGTATTTGCCCCTTGCCGCTACGATTACGAGTGAAGCGATTTATGAAGGTTTCTTGGGCAGCCATTCAGAGCTTAAGACATTTTTTCATGGGCATACTTACACAGGAAACCCCTTAGCCTCAGCGGTAGCGCTTGAAAACCTCAGGATTTTTAAAAGGGAAAAAATCATTCAAAAATCCCAAAGTAAAATTAAACAGCTGGCTTCAGGCCTTCGTAAATTCCGCTGTCTTAATCATGTTGCGGATATTAGACAGTCCGGATTTATGATTGGAATAGAGCTTTTAAAAGATGTTAAAAAACGAACACCTTATTCTCTTAAAGAAAAAATCGGTATCCGAGTGGTAGAAAACGCCAGGGAAAAAGGTGTTATCTTGCGGCCGCTTGGAAATGTAATTGTCCTGATGCCGCCGTTATCGATTACAGAGAGTGAAATTAACAAACTTTTGAATGTGACTTATAAAGCGATACAAAAGGTAACAAACAGTGGTTAGTGGGCGGTGATTAGTGGTTAGCAAATGCTGTAGGCCCCTTAACATCTATTCACTAGTCACTAACAACTATTCACTAGCACGGTTTGTAATCAGGGGGCAAAGAAATGCATAAATCAGCTAAAACCGTGCTTATAGCGGGGACGGATACCGAAGTGGGAAAAACTGTGCTTACGGCGGGTCTTGTTCGTTGGTTGAATTCAAAAGGAATTCAGACACTTGCCATGAAGCCTTTTGTGTGCGGGACAACAAAGCGCAATAAGAAATTAATCTATAGCGATATTGAGATGCTAAAAAACGCTATGAGCTATGAGCCACGAGCTATGAGCTTAAACACAGATGATATTGCTCCTTTAAGATGGAAGGCCCCGCTTGCGCCTTTCAGGGCTTCAATTCTAGAGAAAAAGCCGGTTGACTTTAAGAAGGTAAAGAGAGTGATTGAAAAAAATAAAAAAAAATGTGACGTACTTTTTATAGAGGGGATCGGCGGTCTTTCATGTCCTTTAACAAAAAAGAAAACTCTGGCTGACTGGGCTAAAAAAGAAAAATTACCGGTTCTTTTGGTGGCGAGACTGGGGCTGGGGACACTGAATCACACATTAATGACATTAGAAATCGCTAGAAAAAAAGGATTAAAGATCAAAGGGATTATCCTAAACGATTTCCCAAAAACGCGTAACGACTTATCAAAAAAGTGGAATCGGAAAGATTTAGAGCAATTAGCCAAAATGCGAATTTTAGGGACTTTACCTTATTTAAGTAAGCTTTCGACTGTGTCTTCACACAGAGCGCTGGAGAAGAATTTTGATTTTAAAAAAATTAAAAAAATCATCTAAATCCAAGGGTAAGGTTTTAGTAGCCATGTCAGGAGGGGTGGATTCCTCGGTAGCTGCCTGTCTTCTAAAAAAAGCGGGGTATGAAGTGGCCGGTGCCACAATTAAAACGTGGGTTTCGGGAAGTTGTCCCGATAAAAATACGCGTGCCTGCTGTAATATGAAAGGCATTGAAGACGCGCGTTCCGTGTGCGAACAGCTCGAAGCCCCTTATTATGTTTTAGATTTTGAAGAGGATTTTAAGCGTGACGTGGTGGATTATTTTACTTCAGAGTATAAAAAAGGAAGAACGCCTAATCCCTGCGTCATTTGCAACAGAATCGTGAAGTTTGGTAAGTTTATTGAGCGGGCTGGAAGCCTTGGATATGATTTCATGGCGACCGGACACTATGCGAAACGGATTAAAAAGGGCGGCCGTTTTTATATACAGGAGGGAGTTGATAAGACTAAGGATCAGGCTTATGTTTTAGCTTTATTAACTCAGGATATTTTATCTAAAACCCTGCTTCCTAACGGCAAACAAACCAAAAAGAAAATTCGAAAAATAGCGCACGAACTTAACTTGGAAATAGCTGACAAAGAGGATTCAATGGAAATTTGCTTTATCCCCAGCAATAACTACGCCATGTTTTTGGAAAGGGAAGGAATTGTAAAATCTAAGAAAGGCGATATTCGTTTTAAAGACGGCAAAAAACTCGGAGAGCATGACGGGTATTTCCACTATACGATAGGGCAAAGGCGCGGGCTAGGCGTGGGGCATAAAGAACCTCTTTATGTGATAGAGCTTCGTCCCGACCAAAATCAAGTGATTGTAGGAACTAAGCAGGATGTGTTAGCTAAGGACTTTACAGTAACCAATATTAATTGGGTAAAGCCATTGAGAGGCGGCGAAGAGTTGAAGGTTGAAGTAAAAATTAGAGCAAATAGCCCGAAGGCAAAAGCGGTTATTAAAATTTCTGAAGATAAAGATTCAGCCAGAGTTTCTTTTAAAAACCCGCAAGAAGCCATCACACCGGGGCAAGCGGGTGTTTTTTATGAAAAAGATGTTGTTATTGGCGGAGGGTGGATTGAGGAAGTGGTTAGTAGTTAGTGAGTAGTGGTTAGAAAAAAACACAAAACACAAACAGCAAAACACAGACAAAATAAAACTTAATACACAAATTCCAAATTACAAACAAATTCAAATAAACAAATAAAAAATTAGAAAAATTATGGTTTTGTTAAAACTCCTTTTTGTTTTGTATTTTGTATTTTGAATTTTGTGATTTGCTTGTAATTTGTGTATTGTATATTGTAATTTAAAAACTCTGATGCTTTGAAAGTTAGTTAAAGGTAAACTATCGCGATGAAATCAAAGAAACAAAATGTAATTATTCTCTACTTCTGGGCGGATTGGTGCGCGCCCTCGCTACGTCTTCAAAAACTTTTATCTGGATTAAAGCCGATTAAAAAAAAGCCTATTGAGATAAGGCATATTGATGCTGAAAAAAGATGGGATTTGAGAAAAAAATATAAAATCAAAATTATTCCAACAACCGTTTTTTTAAAGAATGGAAAAGAGTTTGATCGAGTGATTGGCGCCTATCATCTGAATAAGTATCAAAAGATCCTGGATAAAGCAAAATGAGTAAACGACTATTTCTTATTGATGGCCACGCGTTTATTTTTCGTGCCTTCTTTGCCATACCCCATCTTTCCAACTCAAAGGGTGAACCTACGAACGCTATTTATGGTTTTTGGGCGATGGTCCAAAAGATTCTTGATAAGGAGAAGCCGGATGCGGTTGCTGTTTGTTTTGATATGGGGAAACCCACCTTTAGACATGAAAAATATGAAGGGTACAAAGCAGACCGTCCCGAGATGCACGAAGACTTGGTAGAGCAATTGCCGGGAATTCGGGAATTGGTAGAAGCGCATAACATCCCTATTTTTGAAAAAGAGGGTTATGAAGCCGATGATCTGCTGGGGACTTTAGCAAAGAAAGGGTCTCATGCCGGTTTTGAAGTTTTTATCGCGACTAGTGATAAAGACGCCATGCAGTTAGTGAACGAAAAAGTCAAAATTTATCATGCTCACAAAGATGGAGCAGTAATTGATGAGGCCGGGGTTAAAGAAAAGCTTGATGGTCTCAGCCCCAAAGATGTCATTGAAATCATGGGCCTTATGGGAGACGCTTCTGACCAGGTGCCGGGTGTGCCGGGAGTAGGCGAGAAGACAGCAGTTAAACTAATCAAAGAGTTTCATTCTATAAAAGGCGTCTATCAAAATCTTGATAAAGTAAAGGGCGCTAAACTCCAAGAGAATCTCAAAGAAAATAAGGATAAAGCCGAACTTTCAAAAGAACTAGTCACGATTGATTGCGATGTACCGATTGATTTTTCTGAAAAAAATCTTTTAAGAAAAACGCCCGATGAGAAAAAATCTCAGGAACTTTTTAAGAAGTTTGAATTCAGATCTTTTATAAAAGGCGAAATCATTGAAGAGGCAAAGCCCGAAGCTAATACAAACCGCGACTATAAACTTATTACAAAAACCTCAGAACTTGAAAAACTCGCGGCGGCAATTCAAAAGAAAAAAATAGTATCGATTGATACGGAAACAACCTCTACCGATCCTTTTGAAGCGCGCCTTGTAGGAGTAAGTATTAGTATTAAAGCGGGTGAGGCCTTTTTTATTCCCATTTTTCACGATTCAGGGAAAACGATTCCCTTTAAAGAATTCGAAAAAGTTATGAAGCCGATTTTAGAAGATGGAACAGTTAAAAAGTGCGGGCAGAATATAAAATATGATTTTCATATTTTAAGAGAAGCGGGTATTGAAATGAGAGGTTTATATTTTGATACGATGGTTGCTTCTTATTTATTAACGCCGAACAAGCTCAATCATAATTTAGATGATATTTCCCGCGAAAATTTAGGAATTTTTAAAATCAAAACCTCGGATGTGCTGGGAACAGGGCGCAATCAAATCTCAATGAATGAAGTGCCGATTGAAAAAATAACAGAATACGCCTCAGAAGATGCTGATTGTGTTTTTCAACTAGTTGATATCCTTGAACAAGGGCTGAAAAAAAATAATTTAACGGACTTATTCTTTAATCTAGAAATGCCCCTAGTTCGTGTTTTAGCCGAGACTGAAAAAAATGGCGTCGCTATTGATACGAAAGTCTTAAAAGAATTGTCAGATAAAGCAGAGGGTGAACTCGACGTTTTAAGTAAAAAGATTCAAAAGATAGCCGGAGAGGAATTTAATATTAATTCGACAAAACAGCTCCAGGAAATCCTTTTTAATAAATTAAAACTTCCCACAGTCAAAAAAACAAAAACAGGATTTTCGACAGATGTTAGCGTTCTGGAAAAATTGGCATCCGATTATGAAATCGCGGACTTTTTACTTCAGTACCGCGAACGGCAGAAACTCAAAAGCACCTATTTGGACGCTTTGCCGGAGATTTTAAACAAGAAAGACAATTTGATTCATACCTCATTCAACCAAACGGTAACAGCGACCGGTAGACTCTCTTCGAGTGAACCCAACCTTCAAAACATTCCGATCAAGTCAAGTTTGGGACGCGAGATCCGAAAAGGCTTTGTGCCCCGCAATAAAAATTCCAAGCTGCTTTCGGCGGATTATTCCCAGATTGAGCTTCGGATTTTAGCCCATTTTTCGGGGGACGAAGTTCTTTCAAAAGCCTTTCATGAAGACCTGGATATTCATAGCTACACAGCAACACTTCTTTATAATATTCCTGAGCATGAAGTGACCCACGAGATGCGAAATGCAGCTAAGACTATTAATTTCAGCATTATTTATGGAAAAACAGCATATGGCCTTTCAAAAGATCTGGGGATTTCCGTAAAAGAAGCAGAATTGTTTATTAATTCATATTTTAACCGCTACGAGAAGGTGAAAGATTTTTTAGACTCCCAAAAAGAATTAGCTAAAAAACAAGGTTACTTAACAACTATTTTAGGAAGACGAAGTTACTTTCCCGATATTAACAGCCGTAATATGATGGCGAGACAATTTGCTGAGCGTGCGGCTATCAACGCGCCCATGCAGGGTTCAGCAGCTGATTTGATTAAAAAAGCGATGATTGATGTCGAGCAAGCCCTCGAAAAGAAAAAGCTAAAAACACTTATGACGCTTCAAGTTCATGATGAATTGGTTTTTGATGTTCCGTTATCTGAATTAAAAGAAGTGCAGGATCTGGTGAAAGAAAAAATGGAACATGCTATTAAGCTTAAAGTTCCGCTTAAAGTTGATGTTTACACAGGCCCCAGCTGGTATAAAGGTGATTAATGGCTAAACTCTTTGTTGGATTAACCGGAAGCCCTGGCTCCGGAAAGTCAACCGCGCTTAAAATATTTCGTAAATTAGGAGCTGGGACCTTTAATTCAGATTATTGGGTGGGTAAAGCGTGGAAAAAGGGAAGCCCCCTTTATCCAAAATTAAGGAAGCTGTCTGAAAAAAGAGGTCTGGTTAAAAAAGGGGAAAAACTTCAAAAAGGGCGGATTGCCCGGGAAGTTTTCCAAAATAGGGCTTTTCGCCGTGAACTTGAAAAATTGATTCATCCGTGGATTTTTAAAAAAATTCACTTGGCGAAAAGGCAAGAAAAGGGTACTCTTGTCGCTGAAATTCCACTTCTATTTGAAACGGAGTTCAATCGAGAGACCGATTTTGTAATAACAGTAAAAACATCCTCATCGAATTCAATAGCCCGATTAAAGAAAAGTCGCGGGTTATCTTCCAAGGAATGGAAAAGCCGGGCCAAAGCGCAATGGCCGTTAGGAAAGAAAGTTAGTAAAAGTGATGCCGTGATACGAAATAACGGCACTATAAGTCAAATGAGACGTCAAATTCGGATTATTTGGAAGAAAATTAAAGAGCTATAATTTAAAAATTTAAGGAGAATTAAAGGATATGGCAGCCAAACCAGTAAATAATGGAGCACCGGGTAGTGCGGATACAAAACCCAGAAACGGTTTTGATCTTCAAAATTTGGATGTTTCAAAGTTAAAGTATTTACGTGTGCCTGAGTTGCAGGAGATTGCTGCTAAATTAAGGGTTCCGGATACAGCCGGAATGAAAAAACAAGACCTCATTTTTAGGATTCTCCAAAGCCGCGAGCTTAAAGAAGGGCAAATCCATGGGGAAGGCACCCTTGAAATCCTTCAGGATGGGTTTGGGTTTTTAAGAACCCCTAACTATAACTACCTTCCTTGTCCGGATGATATTTATGTTTCACCTTCTCAAATTCGCCGTTTTGGCCTTAAAACCGGCAATCAAGTCCGGGGCCTTATTCGTCCCCCCAAAGAAGGCGAACGTTATTTCGCGCTCCTTCAGCTTGAAACGGTAAATGGCCTTAGTCCTGATGATGCCCGGAACGTCGTCCCTTTTGAGAACCTAACCCCGCTTTACCCTAAAGACAGACTAATTCTTGAATCAAAGGCAGACGAACTCTCAATGAGAGTTATGGACTTATTAGCCCCTATCGGAAAAGGACAGCGCGGCCTAATCGTCGCACAGCCTTATAGCGGTAAAACCGTATTACTACAAAAGCTTGCTAACAGTGTTTCAGCCAATCATCCTGAAACACATCTTTTTATTTTATTAATTGATGAACGTCCCGAAGAAGTAACGGACATGCAGCGTTCGACTCAGGCAGAAGTGATTTCTTCAACCTTCGATGAACCGCCGGAACGTCACGTTCAAGTCGCTGAAATGGTGATCGAAAAAGCGAAGCGAATGGTAGAAAACAAACGGGATGTTGTCATTCTTTTGGATTCAATTACGCGTTTAGCCAGAGCTTATAATTCAGTTGTACCTCACTCCGGAAAGATTCTTTCGGGCGGTGTGGATTCAGCGGCTCTTCATAAACCAAAACGTTTTTATGGTGCTGCCAGAAATGTTGAAGAAGGCGGCTCACTTACTATTATCGCGACAGCTCTTGTAGATACAGGTTCCCGAATGGATGAAGTGATTTTTGAAGAATTTAAAGGAACCGGCAATATGGAAGTCCAGTTAGACCGGAACCTTTTTCAAAGACGCATTTATCCGGCTATTGATATTAAAAAATCAAATACGCGTCATGAGGAGCTTCTCTATCATAAGGACGAGCTTTCTTGTATCTGGACTTTAA
>CAZLUT010000023.1:0-25664 GCA_964562805.1 uncultured bacterium
CACTACCTCCTACATGCTATCTACTACCTACAACCTACCACCTACTACCTGCTACCTTCTGGATCAGCCAATAAAACCCTTGACAAAACCCCAAAATAAATCAGAATCCACGTCCTTTTTTCGCTAAAAGGACTATTTTTAAGGAGAATTCATGAATTTAAAAGGACCACAAGGGAAAATCGCTAGACGTCTAGGATTGGCCCATACGCCAAAGGCATCAAAAGTATTAGAACTTAGACCCACTCCTCCGGGCCAGCATGGTAAACGCATGTCCAGAAGAGAATCAGACTATAAATTACAGCTTCTTGAGAAACAGCGGCTTCGAGTTCAATACAATATTAACGAACGGCAATTATCAAACTATTATCAAAAAGCCAGCAAAAAGTCCGGCAGCACACCTGAAAATTTAATTCAAATGCTTGAAGTGCGATTAGATTCTGCCGTATTTCGAGGCGGTTTTGCCCGCAGTATTTACGCGGCGAGACAGCTTGTTTCTCATGGCCACGTTACTGTAAATGGCAAGAAAGTTGATATTCCGTCATATGGCCTCAAGGCTCATGATGTAGCTCAGGTAAAGGAAAAGTCACGCAAGCTTGAAACCGTTAAAAATGCGATGGAAAACGCGGCTTTACCCCCTTATCTGGAACTTTCCAAAAAGGAATGTTCAGTAACATTGCTTTATGCGCCAACCCGGGATGAAATTCCTGTGGTATGCGAATTGCCCCGCGTTATCGAATTTTATTCTCGATAAACTTTTTTTAAGTCTTAAAATATAAGGACACTTTGGAAACAGAGTGTCCTTTTTATTTTTAGGAACTTATGGGTACTGAATTACAGAAAACCAATACCAAAATTTCCTGGCCGCGAAAAATAATCCACGTTGATATGGATGCTTTCTTTGCGGCAGTTGAGCAGCGTGACTGGCCTGAATTTCAGGGGAAACCCGTAATTGTAGGAGGGGATCCAAAGTCTCGCGGCGTTGTCAGCACCTGTTCTTATGAAGCGAGAAAATTTGGAGTTCATTCCGCCATGTCTTCGGCTCAGGCAAAACGCCTTTGTCCCGGGGGAATCTTTTTAAGACCTAATTTTGAAAAATACCGCATTGTTTCAAACCAAATCCGTTCTATCTTTGAACAACACACAGCATTAGTGGAACCGGCCTCATTAGATGAGGCCTATCTGGATGTTACCTATCACCGTTTTGGTATTGAAGACCCTGAAATGATAGCTAAACTTATCAAACAAAATATTTTTGCTGTTACACATCTCACAGCTTCAGCTGGGGTTGCAGTTAATATGTTTCTTGCTAAGATCGCTTCTGATTTCAAAAAACCGGACGGCCTTACTGTTATAAAACCAGATGAAATCCAATCCTTTTTAAAAGAGCTGCCCGTAAGAAAGGTTCCAGGGGTAGGCCCTGTTACTGAAAAAAGACTTTCAGAGCTCGGCGTTCAAACCTGCGGGGAGCTTGCTGAAAAGAACGAGGGGGAGCTTTACCGGATATTTGGAAAGCACGGCATTCTTTTAAGTAAGCGAGCTAATGGTATTGATGATAGTGAAGTAGAGCCGGATGGCGAATCCAAGCAGTACAGTTCGGAAGAAACTTTCCCTAAAGACGTAACGGATGTTAAATGGCTTAAAGAAAAATTAAAAGAATATGCCGAAAGCATTTTCGAAGAGCTGAAAGCGCAGTTTCGAATGGGGAAAACCATAGTTCTAAAAGTCAAATATCATGATTTTCAATTGATTACGAGATCATACACCGCTCAAAGCATGCCTCAAAATCCCGAGGAAATCTGGAAAGCAGCAGCGCACTTGCTTGAGACCAAAACAGAAGCGGGCCAGAAGCCCATTCGTTTATTAGGATTGGGAATTTCAGGATTAAATGATTCAGGAGAAGAAAAAAAGGCGTTGAAGCAAGGAGAATTGTTTGAGGATGGATGTTAATGTTGTCCTTTAATTTGTTTTCTTTCCGCGAATCGTCTAAAATCCGCCTTCTGAATAAAAGGAGCTAACTATGTTCAATAATATACATCCCTGGTTTATCGAAAAAGGCGTTACCGAAAAAGTAGCTTTAGCCATCGAAAACAGCTTGGAAATCCTGCTAGTTATTTTGCTTGCCGTTATAGCAGATTTTGTGACTAAAAAGATTTTAGTAGGTTCCATCAAAACATTTATTCGAAAAAGCAAAACCCATTTAGATGATGTTTTAATTGAACATAAAGTCTTCACAAAATTGGCGCATCTAGCGCCTGCTCTTATTATTTACTTCTTTATACCTTTTATATTCTCTAAACATCCGGAAGTTATTCCGGCCATTCAGCGAATAGCCCTTGCTTACATGATTCTTATCGGCGCTTTTTTTATAGGAGCCTTAGCAAGCGCTTTGCTAACTATTTATGAAACATATGAAGTTGCAATTCACCGGCCTATTAAGGGGCATGTTCAGGGAATCAAAATTTTAGTTTATGTGATTGCCGGTATTTTTATTCTCTCAACCCTGCTGAACAAAACCCCCTGGGGCCTTATCAGCGTTTTGGGCGGCTTAACAGCTATTTTGCTTTTATTATTCAGAGATCCAATCTTAGGTTTCGTCGCCAGCATTCAGCTTATTTCAAATCGCATGGTTTCCAAAGGCGACTGGATTGAAATGCCGAAGCACGGTGCCGATGGTGATGTAATCGATGTATCTTTAACAACGGTTAAAGTCCGTAATTGGGACAAAACTATTACGACTATTCCTACTTATGCTTTGGTTTCCGATTCTTTTAAAAACTGGCGGGGCATGCAGGAGTCCGGCGGCCGGCGCATTAAACGGGCTATTTATATTGATATGAATTCGATTAAGTTTTGTTCGGATGAAATGCTGGAGCGTTTCAAAAAAATCGAATACATGAAAGATTACTTAAAACAAAAGCAAACAGAGATCAAAGAGCATAATCTTAACTGCAAAACTGATACTTCCACATTGATTAATGGGCGCCGGCTTACAAATGTCGGCACTTTTAGAGCCTATATTGCGGCCTATTTAAGAAACCATCCCAAGGTGCATCAGAATCTTACGTTTTTAATTCGTCACTTAAAACCTACAGAAAACGGCTTACCGATTGAAATTTATGTTTTTACCAACGATATCGAGTGGGCTAATTATGAAAACATCCAAGCCGATATTTTCGATCATATTTTAGCGGCCGCACCTGAATTTGACCTTCGAGTCTTTCAAAGCCCCTCCGGAAGAGATCTGAGCCGCTTTGCCGAGAGCGCACAAAGAAGTTAGGCTATGATTAAAATTGTCTCGCCCGAAAAAGGAAAAAGTTCTAAATTTGATGCTGTATACAGAAGAATACTGAGCGTCGCAATTATTGTAATATTTTTTATTATCGGCTTTCTTTTCATGTCTTTAAAAAGCCTTTCAAATCAGCTAACGGCGATAGAGAACACGCTTTCAAACGAACGGGCAATTTCTTCCATGATTGAAAAGCAAATTCAAAGCAAGATTGATGTAATAAAGCCTCAGCTTGAATCCTTAAAGGTAAAGATCGAAAAACAAAAAAATATCCTAGAAGAAGTTGATAAATTCAATGACCGTATTGAGCGGCTCGAAGACTTCAGAAAATCTAATCAAACTGAAATCAATAAAATTAAAAAGCAAATTGAAGTTTTGCTTTTAAATAATCAAGATTTTATTAAAGCTTTTGAAGCGATCCAGGATGACCTTGACGAATTAAGAAAAAAAGGCGTTGTTATTTCTTATCGAGCTGATTCTGGAGAACAGTTTCAGGATTAATTGAACAAAAGAAAGTAGGCAGGGAAAATGGTAGAAATCGAATCTCCTAAGGGTGGGTCTAAAAAGTCATCCGCTAATATCTTCAAAATTATTTTTTGGCTTTTAATAATTATTCTTTTTCTTTTGTGTTTTGCCGGAATAGCTCTTATTGCCCAAGAGCAAATTAAAACTCAGCAGGCGCTTCAAAAGCTGGAATCGGCTTTAATAAAAAATTCAGCTGATATTGATGTTATGATGGCTCAAAGCGAAGAATCCAGTCACCGGTACCAGGAGTTGACGCGGGAATTTGTGAGCGAAAGCAAAGAACGGCTCGGGGAACTAAAGTCGGTTAAAGACGTTGCTTTGAAGCTTCAGAAAAATATTGATTTATTGAGTAAGGAACTTGAAGAAGCTCAGGAAAAACTGGCTCAAATAAAACAAGAAACAGAAAAAACCTCTCCGGCAAGCGAGCCTAACTTTGAAACCGTGGGAGTTGTTTTAGAATAAGACCTTTTTATTTCGTTAGTCTTCAGGAAAAGATTTGCTGAGGTTGATAATTTTTTGAATTAGTTCCGGATAACTTAGCCCGGTTTTTTTAGCAGACTCGGCGAAATCTTCATCTTTAGCTAAAATGGGGTTGGGATTAGCCTCTAAAAAAACGATTTTCCCCTCATCCGTTAATCTAAGATCAAGCCGGGCGTAACCGCTAATAAGAAGCTCTCGGTAGATTTTTTTGCAGGTCTTTTCGATTTTTTCAACAATTTCTTTGCTTAAATCGTCCGGGAAGACATTTTTAATTCCCCATTTTTTACGGTATTTTTCATCCCATTTAGCCTTATAGGTCGCTATCTTCGGGGACTCATCCGGAACTTGGTTAAATTTGAGTTCCCGGACGGGGAATACTGTTAAACGTGAATTGCCAATGACGCTTACATAAAGCTCCCGGCCTGAAATAAATTCTTCAGCAATGACGTGATGATTGAGAGACTCGTGAATAAACTTCACTCTTTCTTGAAATTGATCGTCATTTTCTACCAACGAGGCCTGAGCGATACCATAGGAAGCTTCTTCACCCAGCGGCTTTACGATTAGAGGAAAAGGCAGCTGTTTGGGCCGATGAATTCGTTTCTTGCGTTTTAAAATCATAAATTTAGGAACACGAATCCGGTGATAACTTAAAATCTGCTTTGAAAGAGCCTTGTTTTTACAAAGAGTAATGCCGGTTGGACCGCAGCCGGTAAAAGAAACTCCTGCCAGTTTATAAAAGGCGGTAATATCACGCTCATGAAAAGATTTGTTCTTAAAAGATTCGACTAGATTAAAAACGAGACCGGGCTCAAAAGATTTGATCTTTTCGGCCAACACACTCAAATCATCATAAATACAAATCGTTTCATAAGAATAACCTAATTCTTTTAGGGTATTGAGTATATTTTTTTCGGTTTTCCAATCCTCGGTTTTTAAAAGCTCATCCCAATTTTGGTCCTCAGGAAGCGCGGAAGAGGAATCGAAAGCAACTAAGATATTTCCATTTTTTGTCATTTATTTCTTTCGTTTGAATTTGCCGGTAAATAAATAATTGGCAATAAGGGTTGTTATAAAAGAAGCTATTTGAAGATCTGTGTCTTTTTGGTCTTTTCGAATATAAAGGCCCAAGTGTTTACAGCGGTCAATCAAATTATTCAAGAGCTGATCAACGGTATATTTTTTTTCGCTTGTCCAATAAGAAACAGCTTTAATAATATTGGGCCTGCTTAACTTTAAATAGCGGACGGCTTTTATTTCGCCCCTTTCTTCCGGAGCTCTGGTAAAGAGAAAATTTAGATCGTTATCATAAAAATCAGGAAAATCTTCGGCATAATCTTTCTTTTTTCTTTGGTAGTAAGTTTTGAGCTTAATATTAAGTCCGCCATGCTTTTTAGGATAAAATCGAGGCAGGTGACGGGGAGCGTGCCCCGAGAGCTCCTTCATGAGCGAATCAACGTATTCTAATTTTTCAAAAGCTTTCCACTTACGATATTCTTTTTTCCAATTAAGCCCCGGTGTCAGCCAAACAGCAAAAGTTTCGGCAAAGTCTTCGTCGGGATGGCTTTGGGCATACCAATTTTCAAGATGTGTTACATAAGCGCGGCTATAGGGACGAGGTCTGTAGGTATCGGGATATTCTTGCGCTGTGGACCCAAAGAGTTTTCTCCAGCGTCTTCTCTTGTAAAGCTGATAAGCGTAGAAATAAGCATGTCCGGCCTCATGGCGGATTAGCTGCATGAATTCTGACTGAGTGACGCCCTCCACGTCTAAAATGTGCTTTTCTTCGAGACGGCGTAATTTACGGTGTGCCAAATAAAAAGGAATACCGATAGCCGGAACGTGATAAGGACAGAACCATTCGTTTGCAATAAAACACGCGGGATGAAACGTTAGACCTTTTTGATCTAATTCTTTATATAATTTTTGAATGAGCCGCGCTAAAGCGGTGCCTTTAATTTTTAGATCAAGATCTGAAATTTTTTTTTCGAGCAAATTTACTTCGCTCAATTCAGGCCATGGCTTAGTTTCCATGGAGAAGAGTATAGCAGAAAACAGATCTAAGATCTAAGAACTGAGGGATCCCTTACCTCTTAGATCTCAGATATTAGTTCTTTGCTGTCCACCATTCACCATTCACTATAAAATACCCACCATGAACAAGACTGGTCTGGTCTATGACGAGCGGTTTCTTTTGCATGATGCGGGGCTTGGGCATCCGGAGTCTAAAGAGCGCCTTTTAGTATCTTTTAATCACCTAAAAAAACAGCCATGGTTTTCCGAATTAAAATTATTAAAGCCTAAATCGGCTGATATTAAATGGGTCGAATTAAATCATTCTAAAGAATATATTGAACGAGCTAACAAGGCTTCTGAATCGGGGAATCCTTATTTAGATTGTGCGGACGTTGGAATTTGCAAAGATTCTTTTGATGCCGCTTTGCTTGCCGTGGGCGGCTCTTTGGAGCTTGCCCGTCAAATTATGGAAGGGAAGCTTCAAAATGGATTTGCGTTGATAAGACCGCCCGGACACCACGCGGAATATAATGAAGCGCTGGGGTTTTGTTTATTTAATAATATTGCGATTACGGCCCATTATTTAAAAGAGCAATATGATTTGAAGCGGATATTAATTTTGGATTGGGATGTCCACCACGGCAACGGCACACAGCATAGTTTTGAGGAAGATCCGTCAGTATTTTACATTAGTTTACATCAATATCCTCATTACCCCGGAACAGGCAGTATCCAGGAAATCGGAAATGGCAAAGGAAGAGGGGGTACCCTTAATTTACCGATGGGAGCCGGCTCGAGCGACGATGAATACAGAAAAGCATTCAAACAAAAAATCTTGCCGGCTATCAACAGCTTTAAACCGGAATTTATTTTAATATCAGCCGGTTTTGATGCGCATGAAGAAGATCCTCTTTCTGAGGTTTATCTTAGCACCGAAATGTACCGCTGGATGACCGATCAGTTGGTCGAAAAAAGTAAAGAATATTCAAATAATAGAATTCTTTCTGTCTTAGAGGGCGGGTATAATCTAAAAATTTTACCTCTTTGCATTGAAGAGCATATAAAATCTCTTTTGGGAATTTAAAAAAATGGATCACATTAAAGGTTTTATTAGTATTCTTTTTTTAGACCTTCACATTTTTGAAGCCGAGTCTTTGAAAGATAAAAGACAGGTTTTGACCAGTATCAAACGAAGGATTCAAAATCAATTCAATGCTTCAGTCGCGGAATTAAACCCTTCGGACAAATGGCAGAGGGCGGCTATTGGAGTTTCGATGATCAGTTCTGATAAGAAGTATTTGGAGCGGGAAGCAGGAAAAATTATTAAGCTGATTGACGATAATAGCGATGTGGAAATTTTGGACAAAGAGCTGGAGATAATAAGCTAAAGCAGTGGATAGTCGTTAGTGGATAGTGAATAGAAGCTAAGGAGCCTCTCCGTCAAAGGGCGGATCGGCGATTTTTACTAATCACTAACTATTATCAACTAACCACTACAACGGAGTGAAAAAGTGAAGTTGCTATCCTGGAATGTGAACGGAATCAGGGCGATGGAAAAAAAAGGGTTTCTTGACTGGCTCTATAAAGAGTCTCCCGATATCTTGTGCCTTCAGGAGACAAAAGCCTCCCCGGAACAATTAAGCGAAGCTTTAATCAAACCAAAAGGATATGAAGTTTACTGGTCAAGCTCTACAGTTAAAAAAGGCTATAGCGGTGTCGCTATCTACACCAAACAAAAACCTAAAAAAGTTCAGGAAAGGCTTGGCGTTAAGAAGTTTGATGAAGAGGGAAGGACGCTTATGCTGGATTATGGGCAATTTATACTTTTTAATATTTATTATCCTAACGGGGGTGCCGAGAACAAGCGAGTACCTTTCAAAATGAAGTTTTATGACACTTTTTTAAAATTGGCCGAAAAATTTCATAAAGCAGGGAAAAAGCTGATTTGTACGGGGGACTTCAATACGGCGCATAAAGAAATTGATATTGCAAGACCCAAGGCGAATGAAAATAACACGGGGTTTTTGCCTGAGGAACGAGCGTGGATTGATAAATTTATTTCAAAAGGTTATATCGATACCTTCCGTCATTTTTCGAAAGAACCGAATCAATATACTTATTGGGATTACAACACCTTTGCAAGGAAGAGAAACGTAGGGTGGCGTCTCGATTATTTTTTTATTAGTGAAAATGCACTTTCGAATTTAAAATCTGCTTTTATTATGCAAGATGTGATGGGTTCAGATCATTGCCCGGTAGGGATAGAGCTGGAGCTCTAGAAAAAAGTGGCTAGTGGTTAGTACTAATCACTACCTACTAACAACTTCTCTTTAGTCACCCTCTTGATTATAAGCTCTAATTCTTGCCTCAACCCCAAACTTTTCTTTAACAAATTTTTTAAAATTTATTTCATCGAATCCAGGGTAGTTAACAGCTGTTACTGAGACTTTAGGGAGGAGTTTTATAGATTCTTGGGTAAATTTTAAAACTTCTTCAAAAGTTCCTTTGCCCCATTTTGGTTTAACAACTTTTAAATATTTTTCTTCATTCTCGACATCTAAACTAATAGAGATTTCATCAATCAAATTTACAAAATCAGGAACAATATTCCTTTTATGAATCAAGTTGCCATGACCATTTGTATTAAGGCGGGTAATCGCGCCTTTTTCTTTAAGCCACTTGGCAATTTGAAGAATTTCTTGCAATCGAAGCGTTGGTTCGCCAAATCCGCAGAAAACAATCTCTTTGTATCGAGAAGGATCTCCTATTGAATCAATTAACTCTTGAGCTGTCGGATCGTTAGGTAGTTTTAGGTTATAACCCTTAACAACAGGGTGCTCGCTGGAACGTTTGCAGAAAAAACAGTCCGCTGTGCACGCATTGGTAACATTTAAGTACAGCGAATCTCGGATTTGATATGAAATTATAGAGCGCCCCTCTTTATCCATAAGGCCGAAATATTAGCATATATTAAGGAATAGTGGTTAGTGATTAGTGTCAATCTCCACGCCCTCAGATCTAGCCCCCAGCCCCTCCTTTGTGGTATCATATGCCCAATCCACATTATAGGAACTTACATGGGAACCATTAAAAACTTCATTAATCGCAATTACCGTCATTTTAATGCCGCCGTCCTTAAAGACGCGGCTGATTCTTATAAGGAACACCTTAAACAAGGCGGCAAAATGCTGGTTACCTTGGCCGGAGCCATGAGCACGGCCGAATTGGGCATTTCTTTAGCGGAGATGATCCGTCAAGACAAGGTACACGCTATTTGTGCCACAGGGGCCAATCTGGAAGAAGACCTTTTTAATCTCGTTGCCCATGATTTTTACAGACGAATACCCGAATATCGTAATTTATCGGTAGAAGGCGAAGTGGAGCTTTTGAATGCTCAGCTTAATCGGGTGACTGACACTTGTATTCCGGAAGAAGAGGCGATGAGGCGGCTTGAAAAGGCATTTATTCAATTTTGGAAAACCGCGGGCGACGAGAAAAAATCTTATTTTCCTTATGAATACGCTTACCAAGTTCTTGAAGAGGGGGCTCTTAAAAAAGATTATCAAATTGACCCTAAAAATTCATGGGTAGTAGCCGCATCCCAAAAGAACCTTCCAATTTATACCCCGGGCTGGGAAGATTCAACCTTGGGGAATATGTTTGTAGCTAATGTTCGTAAAGGAATTGTTCCGAGCTTTCAGGTTGTGAAGACAGGGGCCGAGCAAATGAATTATTTAGCTGATTGGTACTTGGAAAACACTAAAGAAAGCACAATAGGCTTTTTCCAGATTGGAGGCGGTATTGCGGGGGATTTTCCTATTTGTGTTGTTCCTTTAATTCAGCAGGATTTAAAGCAGGAGTGTAAGCTGTGGGGTTATTTTTGTCAGATTTCAGACAGCACGACCTCTTACGGGTCTTATAGCGGAGCGGTGCCTAATGAAAAAATTACCTGGGGAAAATTGGGGGCCGATACCCCTCGATTTGTCATTGAGTCTGACGCTTCTATCGTAGCTCCGCTCATGTTTGCTTATATTTTAGATCAATAATACCGGCTTTATATTCTTTAGATATTTCTTTATTTTGTCGATAAAGATAATGAAATTTTGACATTTTAGGGACGGCGTGTCTTTGGGTTATTGAATAGGGCTTAAGAAAAACAGGAGGAGCTAAGCAATGGGAGAGAAAGTTTGTAAACATACAACAGATGAACGTCCTTGGGGTAATTACGAAGTGCTTTTAATCGAAGAGGGGTTTCAAGTAAAACGAATACAAGTTAGCCCCGGCCAAAGGTTAAGTTTACAAACGCACAAGCACCGTGCTGAAAAATGGACCATTGTCAAAGGCGAGGGCATTGTAACTTTGGGCGAACGGGATCTGCCGGTTAAAGTCGGCGATGTGGTTCAAATCGCAAAAGAAGAGAAACACCGAATGACAAATCCCGGTAAAGAGCCGGTTGTTTTTGTGGAAGTTCAAGTAGGGGACTATTTGGGAGAAGATGATATTGTTCGGCTCCAAGATGATTATAAAAGAGGATAATGAAGGGCTTTTGGAAGGGATAAAATAAGTCCCAAGAAGCGCGAAAGGAAGCAAATACTATGGTTCTACAATCTTCTACGATGCCGGAACTTGGTTCGTTGGCTAAAGATTTTTGCCTTCCTGATTTTAAGGGAAAGACATTTAAACTGAACGATTTTGAAAATAAGGAAATACTAGTCGTGATGTTTTTGTGCAATCACTGTCCTTTTGTAAAGAACATTGAAAAGGTGCTGGGCGAGCTTTCGAAGAGCTATAAAGACAGATCAGTGGCATTTGTCGGAATCAATTCGAATGATATTGCGGCTTATCCGGAAGACAGCCCGAAAAACATGAAAGTGATGGCTAAGGAGAGCAGGTGGAAATTTCCTTATTTGTTTGATGAAGAACAAAAAATAGCCAAGGATTATCGAGCTGCCTGTACGCCTGACTTTTTTGTGTACGATAAGGAGCGGAAACTTCGTTATCGAGGTCAATTTGATGATACTCGGCCCGGAGACAAGCAGCCTGTTACCGGATGTGATTTGAAAAAGGCAATCGACTTATTGCTTGAAGGTAAACGTATTGATTTTAAGCAGCGCGCGAGCGTTGGCTGTAATATTAAGTGGAAAAAAAGAAACGCTCCCGATTATTTTAAGAACTGAGGCAAAGAGGTCAGGAAGAATCAAAATGAATTTAGCATCCAATAATTTTAATAAGTCACCGCTTCTGAAGCACTTGCCGCGGTTTGACTCTCTTGTTTATAAAGGCGAAACGCCGTCAAAAATCAAATTGTTTGAAGCCAGCACGGACGGTAATTCTTGCCAGCTTGCTAGTCTCACCACTATTCGCAAGGAAGAAAAGTTGTTGTGGGTTTCTTTTAAAGATTTGGTCGATAGGACTATTAAGACTGCAGCGCCTCAGGTCAAAGGCTATTTTGGTTTTGAAATCATCTCATTCAGCTTGGAAGACAAGATCGAGAGTTTTCAGTGGAATCATCTCATTCAGCTCTTGATCAACAAAAGTAAGGAGATGAAAGTTGGGGAGGAACAGCTCATTCAGTACAGTTCGCTTTTTGCTATTTTTAAAAAACGCGTTGATGAAACATGGGGCAGAATAGAGCTCTTGATTGATGCCGAAGTTTTCAATAAAGAACCCCATCAATTAGACTTATTAATCAAAAAAGTGGTCAAAGAAATGGATCCTTCTACTTGCAAGATCGTAACAATTTCGGATCTTAGTTATGAGCCGATAATGGATTTTAGAAATCATGAACAAAGAGACCGCCTGAAGCGGTTTTTTGAGAAACAAAAAGAAGAAGGAGGGGCTCCTCTTTCGGCCGTTTACGTTCTTCAGAGGGGAAAAGCTATTGAGCTTTTAACAAAGCTTGAACTTAAAGCGCCGTCCAAAACGGAGATAGAGCCACAGTGATTAAAAAAGAAGAAACAAAAGAAATGTTCCCGTTCGCGGAAAAAGTTGCTTTTGTGGGCACTTATTCACCCCGGCAATGCGGGATTGCTACTTTCACGACAGACCTTAGGAGCTCGATCGCTAACTACGGTCACGATATCAAAAATTTTCCTGTTATTGCGATGGATGATCGAGGTGAAGGAGGGTATCAATACCCCGAGGAAGTCGAATGGACTATTTATCAGCCGGAACCCCAGGATTATATTCGTGCCTTTAATTATCTTAATCGAAGCGATTGTAAACTGGTATGTCTTCAGCATGAGTATGGTATTTTTGGCGGTGATCACGGAGCTTATATTTTAGATTTTCTTGCCCAATTAAAACTGCCCATTGTTACGACACTCCATACGGTTTTTAAAGAGCCGACCGTGCGTGATAAAAAGATTATCGCCCAAATGGCTTCCATGATCTCAAAGTTTGTCGTAATGACTCCTATTGCGAAGAAGTTTTTAACACAATCTTACGATGTGCCCAAAGAACAGATAGAGATCATTCCTCATGGTATACCGGAAGTTCCGACTAGCGACCCTAAGCACTTTAAAAATAAATTAAATCTGAAAGGAAGGACCATTCTTTTAACGTTTGGTCTTTTAAACGCCAACAAGGGTATTGAGACGGTTCTTCAGGCTTTGCCGGATGTAGTACGGCGATTTCCGAAGATTGCTTATATTATTTTAGGAGCGACTCATCCTGTGGTGAAAAAAAGGGAAGGTGAAGCGTATCGGATCTATCTCAATCGGCTGGTAAAAGAGTTGGGCTTAGAGGACCATGTTTTTTTTCATGATCAATTTGTTTCTTTGGAACAATTAACCCAATATTTTAGCGCTTCCGATGTTTATGTGACCCCGTACCTGAGCGAAAAACAAATCACAAGCGGAACACTTGCCTATGCTTCAGGCTGCGGCATTCCGACACTTTCAACTCCCTATTGGCATGCCCAAGACCTTTTAGCCAATGGTTCAGGCCGGCTTTTCCCTTTTAAAAATTATGAAATCTTGCGGGCGCATCTGCTTGAGATGTTAGGTAATCCCAAACTCATGGCCAGCATGCGTGAAAAAGCTCTTGCGCAAGGACGTGAAATGACATGGCCGGCTGTCGGCAGAAAACATATTGAACTTTTCCAGAATATTTTAGCTGCCAGAAAAGTTGTGAAAAAGCCTGCCCGATTTGTTTCGGTCGCGACCGAGCTGCCCAAGATGTCTCTTCAGCATGTTGAGCGGCTTACCGACAACGTCGGCATGCTCCAGCACGCCACGGGAATTGTCCCGAACCGTAAAGAAGGTTACTGTATTGATGATAACGCGAGAGCTCTTATTATGACGATGTGGCATTATAAACAGACTGAAAGCGCTGAAAGCCTGGATCTAGCAACGACTTATCTTTCTTATATTCAATACGCTCAAAAAGATGACGGCACATTTCATAATTATATGGACTATCAAAGGCAATTTTTGGATACCGTCGGCTCTGAAGACAGTATGGGCCGGACTCTTTGGGCTCTTGGTTATACGATTCGTTACTGCAATCGTGAAGCTTTGCGCATTGTTGCCAAGGATGTCTTTTACAAATCCAGAAGTATTTGTCTCCGATTTGATCAGCACCTGAGAGCCAAGGCATTTGCTCTTTTAGGATTATGCCACTATTTAAAACATGCCCCTACTGATGAAGAGGTGAAAAAAAATATTTTCGCTTTAGCGGATGATCTGGTAGAAAGATATAAAGCCAATTCTTCCGGTAGCCAGCAATGGTTTGAAGAACAATTAACTTATGATAATGCTTTTCTACCCTTGGCACTTTTAAAAGTGTATCGGACTACAGGAAATAAAAAATATCTGCCCGTCGGGCTTAATACTTTAAATTTTCTTCAAAAAACTTATTTTACAAATGATCATTTGCAATTGGTCGGCAATGAAGGTTGGCTTAGAAAGGCAATAAAAGGCCAAGCGCTTTATGATGAACAGCCGCTTGATGCTGCTTCCTGTGTTTTAATGTTTAAAGAAGCGTACCATTGCACCAAAAAGAAGGCCTATTTGGATCTTGCAAGAAAATCATTTGCCTGGTTTACGGGTAAAAATAGATTGGAGACCCCGCTCTATGATTTTGAATCAAACGGCTGTTTCGACGGCCTTCAAGAGTACGGCGTCAATCAGAACCAAGGGGCCGAAAGTGTTGTCAGTTATTTAATCGCTCTAATGACCATGATTGATTTATCACACATTGAACCGGTTGAAGAAGGTTCCGTTTAAAAGGAAAGGTAAGAAGATGAAAGAAACACTCTTTAAACGCCATCCCAAAAACCCGATTTTAAGCGCAAAAGATTGGCCCTATAAGATTAATACGGCTTTTAATCCGGGCGCGACTTTTGACGGAGAGAAAACTATTCTCTTGGTTCGCTGTGAAGGTTTGGACGGGATCTCTCACTTGACGGTAGCCAGGAGCTCTGATGGTGCCAGCGACTGGAAAATTGACAAAGAACCCTCTCTGACTTCAGAGCCGGGTAAGTTCCCTGAAGAAGAATGGGGAATTGAAGACGCCCGGATTATTCGCTGCGAAGAAGAAAAAAAATGGCTGATTCTTTACACCTCGCTTTCAGTTAGCGGGCCTGCTGTAAGTTTGGCCGAAACGACGGATTTTAAAAATTTTAAGAAAAAAGGCGTTATTCTACCGCCTGAAAATAAAGATTCTGCTTTTTTCCCTGAAAAGATAAACGGAAAATGGATGATTATTCATCGCCCTGTTTCGCATGTGGGCGGAAAAATAAATATTTGGTATGCCACCTCGCCGGATCTTATCCATTGGGGTGAGCACAAAGTGCTTATGCGGGCAAGAAGCGGACCTTTCTGGGACGGAAGAAAGATTGGACTTTCAACACCACCCCTCAAAACCAAAGAAGGATGGCTTATCACCTATCATGGTGTTAAGCCGACCAATTACGGTGATCTTTATCGGGTTGGTTTAGCCCTCTTAGATTTAAAAGACCCTTCAAAAGTTTTAAAACGTTCTTCATCGTGGGTATTCGGCCCTGAAGAACCGTGTGAAGTCTATGATGGGGATATCGGAAATGTCGTTTTCCCCGGAGGCTGGTTTCATAATAAAAAAAATAACAAACTTTATTTATATTATGGTGCCGCTGACACTTCAGTAGGTCTTGCGACAGCTGATTTTGATGAAGTTATGAAATATATGATGGATCTACCGAAGCCAGCAGCCTAATTAACAAGAAAATGGTTTTTAAAATTAATAAAACCACAAATCACAACACACAAATCACAAACAAACCACAAAACCCAAAGCACAAAACTCAAAACAAAGAGGGATTCCCGCTTACGCGGGAATGACACGAAGTGTCACCTTATCGTTTGGAATTTGGGATTTGTTTATTGGAATTTGTTTGTGTTTTGGAGTTTGTGTTTTGGAATTTGAAGCGTGACTCATGAGACGGCCTCTTGTTGTTGGCATTCTAGCTGAAACCAAAAATGAATGGGAAAAAAGAGCCCCTCTTACCCCCGAAGATGTTGAGTGGCTGAAAAAACGAAAAATTCAAACAGAGGTTCTCGGAAGCCCGCTTCGCTGTTTTCAGAATAAGGAGTACCGGGCTTCGGGGGCTAAAATTGTAAAAAAATTCAAAAAAGCCAGCCTTTTAATCGGCATCAAAGAACCTGATCCTAAAAGCATTTTACCACAGAAGATTTACTGTATTTTTTCCCATACGATTAAAGGGCAGCAGCAGAACAAGCCCTTATTAAAGGAATCGCTTAAAAAAAATATTACTTTAATCGACTACGAATGTATTCGGGGACTATCAGGAAATCGACTTGTCTATTTTGGACGCTTTGCAGGTATTTGTGGCGCTATCGATAGCCTTCATTATTTAGGCAGCCGCCTTAAAACCGAGGGATATTCAACTCCTTTTAGTAAAATCAAAAGAGCGGTCGATTATTCTTCTTGGGAGTCGGCTCAAAGAGAGCTGAAGAGAGTGGGCGGCGAGATTAAGCGCATTGGTTTTCCGCGCGACCTCGCACCTTTCATTATTGGTGTCACAGGCCATGGAAATGTTGCAGAAGGCGCCTTGGAGGTTTTGAATTTGTTAAAGCCCACCGAAATTCACCCGCGTGACATGAAAGCCTTTTATAGACATCAGAAAAAAGAACGTAAACACATTTACAAAATAGTTCTCCTAAGAGAAGAGAAGTTTAGGTCAAAAAATAGGAATGGATTTTATTTTGAAGAATATCTAAAAAAACCGGAAAAATTTGAATCAAATCTGGACCAATACCTTTCTTTTTTTACGATGCTTATTCACGGAAGCTATTGGGACTTGAGATATCCTCGGCTTGTTACCAAAAAAATGATACAGCGGCTTTCTAAGAAAAAACCTTTTAATTTACGTTTGATCGGAGATTTAACGTGCGATATTAAAGGGTCGATCGAAATTACTCAAAAGGCCACTACCCCAGATAAGCCTACTTTTGTTTATCTGCCGCGGACAGGCGCGATTAAAAATGGGTTTGAAGAAAAAGGCATTATGATTTTAGCAGTTGATAACCTGCCCGCTGAATTTCCAAAAGAAAGCTCCGGAGAGTTTAGCAGGATGATTCGGGATTATATTTATCAAATAGCAGGTCATGGCGTTACAGATATTACAAATCACCACGCGCTTCCGCGGGAATTAAGGCAGGCTGTTATTACTCAAGAAGGAAAGTTTACGAAGGATTTTCGGTATTTAAAGAAACTATATAAAATCTAGGTGAAAGGTAATGGATGATAGGGAGAAAAAAATGAGTGATTTGGGTTCAAGGAAATGCGTACCGTGTTCTAAGGGGGCAAAACCTTTGAATGACGCACAAATTAATGAATATTTAGCCATTATAAAAGAATGGGAGCTTATAGAAGGAAAAAGAATTCAGAAAAAAAAGAGGTTTAAGGATTTTGTTCAATTAATGCAGTATGTGAATCAAATGGCCAAACTCGCTGAAAGCGAAGGGCATCATCCTGATTTTTCAGCATCCTACAACAAATTAACCATCACTCTTTGGACGCATGCAGCCGGTGGCCTTACAGAAAACGACTTTATATTAGCTGCCAAACTCAATCAACTGAGTTAATGTCCTGACATTATTTATGCCTCGGGTATATCTTTTGTAATCGAACAGTGCGTCCTTTGTTCGTAAGACAACCCATCTATCCGGGGTATTTCCTCGTTCATGGTAAGACTCTCTTTATAACAAAAGGAAAGAGCCTTACAAATCACTCAAAAACACCCCGAACAGATGGGTTTAATAAGCTGGCCGCAGACCTTACATTTGCCTTTACGCCCTACGCCATGCTCTTTGCACTATGCTTTATAGTCTTTATCCGTATAATACATCCCCTTTAATAAGGTAAGTCATTAACTCGAAAAGGAGCTGGAACAGCCGGATGAAAACGATTCATAAAAAGCAGATTAAAGACAGGTGGGACTTTGTTGATAATGAAGGATCTTTTGTTTGGAAGAATCCGCATAGTCTAAACCAACTTTATCTACCTCTTTGCAATGAGGCGGGTTTCATGGCTTCTATTACTCCAACTTTAAACGGTGACAGCAAAACAGGCCAGCACACCTTTCTTTTATTGCCCGTATCCGTTGAAGATTTGCACAATAATCGCTCGGCCCGAAATTTTTGGGTTTATAACGAAAAGTTAGGCCCTTATTCGCTCACCGGTAATTCAGCCCGGCAAAACGCGGAACGTTTTACCTCCAAAGATACAACGGATACAGCTGTTAAGGGCGAGATGCTGGCGCACCATCTTATTCGAGAAGACTGGGATAATGGTATCACTAGTGAAATTATTAATTTTTGCCCTGCTACGGATAATACCGCTGAAATCATGTGGATCAAAATTATTAATACTGGGAATAAACCGTTTACTTTTACACCCACTTCCGCCATTCCTATTTTTGGAAGGTCTGCTGAAAATATCCGCGATCACAAGCATGCCACCTCTCTTATTCATCGCCAGGAGATGACAGAAGATGGCGTTATTGTAACACCGGTTATTTATCATGACGAAAGAGGCCATAAACCAAATGACACCTCTTATTATGTGGTCGGCGTCGAGGGCAGTGGTAAAAGTCCAATAGGCCAGTTTCCGACCGTTATGGAATTTATCGGCGAAGGCGGCAGTTTTGATTGGCCCCAAGCAGTTATCAAAAACCTAGCGCCTTATGAGGAGGCCCCCAACCGTCGTGACGGGATGGAATCTATTGGAGCGCTAAGATTTCAAGAAACAACTTTAAAACCCGGTGAAACTAAAGACTATATCGTAATCATGGGCATTACCACAGACAAACAAACGATTCATCAGGCAATAAAACGGTATGGTTCTAGCGAAAAAGTTCGAATTGCTTATGAAGAGAACCGCTCTTTCTGGGCCGAACGTATTGATTCAATCGCTTTTTCTAATGGAGATTTTAATTTTTCAAACTGGATGCGTTGGATTGCTTTACAGCCCATGCTAAGAAAAATTTATGGATGTTCATTTCTACCGCATCATGACTATGGAAAGGGAGGTAGAGGCTGGAGAGATCTTTGGCAGGATTGCCTGGCACTCTTACTTCAAGATCCAAAGAGCGCGCGCGAAATTTTAATTAGTAATTTTGGCGGTGTCCGAACTGATGGCACGAACGCCACGATTATTGCTAAAGGGTTAGGTAATTTTGCCGCGGATCGTAATAGCATTTCACGTGTTTGGATGGATCACGGGGTTTGGCCTTTTTATACGACCAAGCTCTATATTGACCAAACAGGAGACTTTGAAGTTCTTCTCGAGAAAAATACTTATTGGCGCGACCACCAGATTTATCGGGCCAAAGCCAAAGATGAAAAATGGGTTCCGGCCGAAGGTAATAAAGTTAAAACTCGTGATGACAGGGTTTATGAAGGAACCCTGCTCGAGCATATATTGGTTCAGCACTTGACTTGCTTTTTTAACGTAGGGGAGCACGGTAACATTAAATTAGAAGATGGCGATTGGAATGATCAGTTGGATATGGCGCCCGAGAAGGGTGAAACTGTTCCCTTCTCCGCTTTTTACGCGAGCAATTTAATTGCTTTGGCGGATCTCTTATTGGCACTTCAAAAAGAAAAAGATATCGAAGAGCTTGAGCTTTCAAAAGAAATCCTAATGCTCACTAATTTAAGCTGGGCTAAAACAGATATCACCTCATCCGAGGCCAAGCAGAAACGCCTAAAAGAATACTTGGAAGCAGTTTCAAAAGGTTTGTCGGATAAGAAAGTAGAAACGAAGATTAATGATCTCGCAGCTGATTTAAAAGAAAAGGGGAATTGGCTTCTTGAATTTATAAGACAGAACGAATGGATCAAATCCAAGACAGGTCTCGGGTTTTTTAATGGTTATTATAATAACGACGGAAAGCGAGTAGATGGTGACCAGGAAGATGGTGTTCGGATGAATCTCACAGCGCAGACTTTTGCCGCGATGTCGGGTGCTGCGACTGAAGAGCAGGTAAAAAAGAGTTTTAAGGCGGCTCAGGAAATTTTAAGAGATCCGAATACAGGTGGATTTCGTTTAACCACACCACTAGGCCCCAATACTTTTAATTTCGGACGCGGTTTTGCATTGATTTATGGAGAGAAGGAAACAGGAGCCATGTTCAGCCATATGGCTGTTATGTATACTAATTCTCTCTATAAAAGAAAATTTGTAAGGGAAGGCTTTGAAGTCTTCTCATCTATTTACAATCTTTGCAACGATACACCGAAAGCTAAAATTTATCCTGGCCTCCCGGAATATATTACTCATGAAGGGCGCGGAATGTATCACTACCTAACAGGTTCTGCCAGTTGGATGCTGATGACGATGGTAACGGAAATTTTTGGCGTTAGAGGTGAATTGGGCAATCTCCGAATAGAACCAAAACTGGTTAAAGAACAATTTGGGGATGATGGGAAAGCTAAGATCCATGTGCCTTTTGCCGGGAAAGAAATCGACGTTATTTTTAATAACCCAACGGCACTTGATTATGAAAGTTACAAAATTAAGAGAGCTTTGGTCAATGGTGTTGAATTTAAGCTGGAAGGCGAAAATTTAAAATCGGTGCTTATTGAGCGGGACGCTTGTCTTAAATTATTAACTCAGCCTCATAATACCATCGAAGTTTTTCTGGGTTAAAAAGAAAATGAAAGCTATTTTCTATTTTTTCCAATATATTTTTTATAGAGCAATTGTTGCTCTAATTAACTGGATTCCTTTTAACCTTGCCTTACGGGTAGCAAATAAGCTTGGGAAATTTATTCTTTGCCGCAACAAGCGGCGAATGGAAATGACACGTCAGAATCTTAAGCGTGCTTTTGGCGATCAAAAATCCGATGAAGAAATCAGGGGAATGATAAGCGAAGTTAATGGCAGGCTTTTTGAAATAGCGATTGAGTTTTTAAGGATCCCAAAGTTAGCCAAAAATCCCCAAAAACATTTGCCGCGCGTAAATCCAGAATACATATGGAATGCCTTGAAAGAAAAGAAGGGTGCTATTCTTTTAGTTTCTCATCTGGGGAATTGGGAAATTCTGGCGAATGGAGGGGGCGCTGAAGGATATCCGATACATGCTGTTGGAAAGCAAAGCCCCAATCCTTATATCGATGCTTTTATTCAGAAAATACGGGGAGTCACAGGCCTTAAGACCATTAAAAAAATTGGAGCCATCAAGGATGTCGGGAACCTTTTAAAAGAGAACCAGGTCGTATGCCTTCCCATGGATCAGCGTGTTAAGGGCGGCGAACCCGTTCAATTTTTAGGCCAGACAGCTTATTTGTCTTCATTGCCTGTTCTTCTTGCTATCCGGTACGGCACACCGGTAATTCCTTGCTTTGTCTATAGAGAGCCGGGAGCAAAATATTTGATTACCGCCACCCCTCCTTTAACGTTAATTGAAAAAAAAGATTTAAGAGAAGCACTGCATATTAATACACAAAAATTTGCTGAAAGAATTGAAGAAGAAATTTTGAAAAATCCGACAGATTGGGTTCTTTGGCGGCAAAACATTTGGAAGGATTAAAGAAAGAAGATGATGCAGAAAAATTCATTTGGAGCAAGAGCGGAATTAAAAGTAGGTTCTAAAAAATATCAGTATTATCGTTTAGCTGCTTTAAAAGAGCGGGGTATTACTAATCTTGAAAAACTGCCTTACTCTATTCGAGTCCTTTTAGAGAATGTTCTTCGAAATGAAGATGGGTTTCAGGTCACTCAAGAAAATGTAAGACAATTAGCCGGCTGGAACGCCAAAAAAGTGGGTCAACGAGAGATTCCTTTTAAGCCGGGCCGCGTTATTTTGCAGGATTTTACAGGCGTGCCGGCTGTAGTTGATCTGGCTGCGTTACGCTCAGCGATAAAACGCCTGGGCGGGGATCCCAAAAAGATCAATCCCCAAATACCCTGCGATTTGATTATTGATCATTCCGTTCAAGTCGATTATTTTGGCGCGCCTGAGGCTTTTTCAAAAAATCTTAAAAAAGAATTTGAAAGAAATCAGGAGCGGTATGAATTTTTAAAATGGGGTCAAAAAGCGTTTAAGAATTTTATCGTTGTTCCTCCGGCCACAGGGATTATTCATCAAGTTAATCTAGAATATTTTTCAAAATGCGTTTTAACAAAAAAAGAAGCAGATGGAACAATTGTTTATCCTGATAGTTTGGTGGGAACCGACAGTCACACGACCATGATTGACGGATTGGGTGTTGTAGGCTGGGGCGTTGGCGGGATTGAGGCCGAAGCTGTCATGTTGGGTCAGCCTATTTATATGGTAACGCCTGAAGTGATTGGCTTTAAATTAACCGGCAAATTACCGGATGGTACTAATGCGACTGATCTTGTGCTGACAATTACCGAAATACTTCGGCGCGTTGGTGTTGTTGGGAAATTTGTTGAATATTTTGGCGAAGGCGTTTCGGGGATCAACTTGTCAGATCGTGCCGTCATTGCCAACATGTCACCGGAATATGGGGCAACAATGGGCTTTTTCCCGGTTGACGATGAAACTTTAGAGTATTTAAAGCTTACTGGAAAGTCAGATGAAGAAATCGAGCTCGCTCGTACTTACATGAAAGCCCAAGGCTTACTTAGGGAAGAAAACTCACCCGAAGTGGAATATACAGAGACTTTAGAATTAGACCTAAACACCGTCAAACCAAGCCTTGCCGGACCCAAAAGACCGCAGGATAGGCTCCTGCTTTCTGAGATGAAAGAAAAATTTGAAGCAAGCCTCAAAGCCCCTCTGAAAGAGCGGGGTTTTGCCTTAGATGAAAAGGCTTTAAAAGCAAGTGGTGTCGTAGGATCGGGAGAAGAGTCGCAGGAAATCACGCACGGTGCGGTTGCAATCGCATCCATTACAAGCTGTACTAACACTTCAAGCCCATCGGTCATGATTGAAGCGGGACTGGTTGCCAAGCGTGCCGCCGAAAAAGGGCTCGGGACGAAACCCTATGTAAAAACCTCCTTAGCACCCGGTTCACGCGCTGTAACTCAATATTTGAAAAAAGCGGGGCTTCTCGAACCCCTTCAAAAATTAGGTTTTGATTTGGTGGGTTATGGTTGTGCAACCTGTATTGGAAATAGTGGACCACTTCCGGAAGCTGTAGGTAGTGTGATTTCTGAAAATAATTTAATCGTGGCCGGTGTTTTAAGCGGTAACCGAAACTTTGAGGGCCGGATCAATCCTTTGGTTAAGGCCAATTATTTAGCAAGCCCAGCTTTAGTCGTGGCTTACGCGCTCTCGGGAACAATTGATATTAATTTGGAAAAGGATCCTCTCGGAAAAGACAAAGAGGGTAACGATGTTTATTTAAAAGACATCTGGCCAACTGAAAAAGAAATTAATGAAGCGATGAAGAGGGCTGTCAGCCCGCATGTTTTTAAAGAGGCTTACGCTGATATGACACGAGGACCTGAAGAATGGCAGAAACTTCCCGCATCAAGCGGTGAACTTTTTGAATGGGATGAGAAAAGCTCCTATATTCAGGAGCCGCCTTTTTTTGTGGACCTTAAAGAAAAACCAGAAGCTATTCAGCCAATTAAAAATGCCAGGACACTTATCATGGTAGGGGATTCGGTAACGACAGATCATATTTCACCCGCTGGCCCCATTGCCAAAGATAGTCCTGCCGGGAAGTTTTTAGAAGGTTCCGGAGTGGCGCCGGAAGATTTTAATAGTTATGGTTCTAGGCGAGGCAATGACCGTGTTATGACTCGCGGTACTTTCGCTAATATTCGCCTTAGAAATTTATTGGCACCAGGCACTGAAGGCGGAGTTACTCGCCTCTTGCCGGAAGGACGCCAGACTTCAGTTTATGAAGCCTCTTTGCATTACAAGAAAAAAAAGATCCCTCTGATTATTTTGGCCGGAAAAGAATATGGAACCGGCTCATCCCGTGACTGGGCCGCAAAAGGGACTGATCTTTTGGGTGTTAGAGCTGTTTTAGCCGAAAGCTATGAAAGAATTCATAGGAGTAATTTGGTTGGAATGGGAATTGTGCCCTTGCAGTTTAAAGAGCGTGAATCCAGGGAAGAGCTTGGTCTAACAGGCGAAGAAGAGTACTCCATTCAACTTGATGATAAAATCAAACCTCTCGAATTGGTTAGTGTCAAAGCAGTTTCAAAAGACGGTAAAACCAAGGCTTTTGAAATGGTGCTTCGAATTGATACCCCCGTTGAAATTGATTATTACCGAAATGGCGGCATCTTACAGACAGTTTTACGTAATCTTTTAAAGGAGAGGGACTAGGGCCCTGGATCTAAGAGCCAAGGGATCCCTCAGTTTTCAGATCTTAGTTCTTAGATCTCGTTCATGAAAATTCTCCTCACTGGTATCACCGGTCTTGTTGGTTGGAATTTTTGGCTTTATTCAAAAAAATATATTCAAGAACAAAATCTTTTTGCTGTTGCCAATAAAAAATATCCCGAACTAAAACAATATCAAAACACTATTTTTTATCACAAAATATCTGACTTTGAAGAAATTTCAGAAACAATTCAAAAAATAAAGCCGGATATTATTATTCATGCGGCCGGCATTTGCGATCTCGATGTTTGTGAATTTAGAAAAAAAGATACTCATTTGATTAATGTTGAAGGAACCAGAGCTTTACTGGAGGCTTCCGGGAAGATAAAGCTTTCTCATTTTATTTATATTTCCTGCGATCATGTTTTTAGCGGCGATCACCCTCCTTATAATGAAAAATCAAAAACAGATCCGATTAGTGTTTATGGCAAAACCCGGGTTTTAGCAGAAGAGTTAGTTAAAAAATCTAATTTGAAATGGACAATTCTTCGAGCGGCACTTCCCGTAGGCGTGAGTCTGCAGGGGAATACGGGTCCTTTGGATTGGTTTCAATCCCGCACTTTGAATAAAAAACGCGCCGATTATTTTCTGGATGAAAAAAGAAGTGTTTTATTTGCCGAAGATATCGCCCGGGCTATTTGGAAGGTTGTCAAAAAAAGAACAACAGGCCTTTATCATTTGGGAGGCCCCAAGACAATTAACCGCTTTGAGCTGGCTCAAATCTTTACAAAAGTTTTTCCGGGAACTCAGGAGTATATTTTTGGCCGTTATCGACGCGATGAAAAGAATGGTCCGCCTCGAGTGGGGGATGTAATTTTAGATTCCAAAAAAGCCCGGAAAGATTTTGGGTTTGACCCAAGACCCGTGACCGTAGAGAATGTAAGGAAAGTTGTTAGTTATTAGTTGTTAGTGAATAGAGGTTAAGGAACCCTACGCGCAGGGAGGGCGACAGAGAAGATGAGCAAGATTGTTTGGTTTATAAAAGATTATTTATCGAGGCATTCAAATTGGATGGACCGCATCCTTCATATTATTGGAGTACCGCAGGTATTTTTTGGAATCTATCAATTAGCGACAGGTGAGTGGCGATGGGGACTTTTTAATTTTGTTGTCGGTTACGCCTTACAAATAATTGGCCATCTTGTTTTTGAAAAAAACGAAGTCGGCGAAGTTATCCTGATTAAGCACCTTATCGAAAAAATTTTCAGAAAATAAAAGCCTTTTACGCTCTTCCGACAATAAACCAAGGGTTTAAGAGATTTTCTTTGTTATATTGAAGGGGGCCTTGTGTTTCGGTATTAATTACGAAACAACCAGCCTCTTCAGCGATAATCTGTCCTGCCGCCGTATCCCATTCCATGGTCGGAGCAAAACGGGGATAAACATGAGCTTTCTTTTCCGCAACTAAACAAAATTTAAGCGAACTTCCGGAGCTTACGAGATCGATCGCGCCATGCTTTTGTTTTAATTTTTCACAATAATTCTCTGTTTCGGGTGTCATGTGGGAGCGGCTTGCAACAACAGTGAAGACTTTAGGCAGGT
>CAZLUT010000024.1:0-25441 GCA_964562805.1 uncultured bacterium
TGGCTATTCGGCTAAAATTCGTTTATCCCGAGAAAGCAAAAATTGAAGGGATTGCAGGGTCAGTTTATTTGGCGTTTTCTTTAAATCAGAAAGGGGAGTTATTGAAATTAGAACTTAAGCAGGGTTCCGGATATAATGTTTTGGATGAGGCAGCGCGCCTCGCGATTCGGCACGCTGCTCCCTTCGCCAAGCTTCCGCGCGGCTTGGAGAAAAAGGAAATGAAGTTTTACGTGCCCATTCATTTTAAAAAAGGACAGTAGAATGCTATCGAAAAAGAAAAAGTTAGAAATACTTTCCGCAGCCTGCAGCGATAAAAAAGGTTTGAATATTGTTTGTTTGGATGTCAGGGAAATATCGCCTATTACAGATTATTTAATTATTGCCTCAGGCACTTCGGACCGGCATGTCAAAGCGTTGGCTGAGGGTGTTTTGGATTCGCTTGATGAGATGGGCGAAACCTATACGTATTGCGCGAGTCAGGAAGACGGTGATTGGGCACTGGTCGATACCTATGATATTATGGTCCATCTGTTTAAAGAGTCAGCCCGGGAATATTACGCTATAGAAGAACTGTGGCGCACAGGTAAAAAAATAGATCTTGAGTAACATATGAAGTTAGAACTTAAAAAATTATTACATGAGGTTGCCCGCGAGTTAGCACCAAAAGAGGGTCCGGATCTGAGCCTTGAGCTTATTCCGCCTAAAAGTGAGGCGCATGGCGATTTATCATCAGATTTAGCCTTTAAGCTTGCCAAAGCTTTAAAAAAACCGCCTCAAGAGTGTGCCGATAAAATCCTAAAACTGCTCGAAAAAAAAATTGATACCTCAGATCAATACAATTGGATCCGCGAGGTTCAATGTGTAAAACCAGGTTTTTTGAATTTTTATTTAAATAATACTTTTTTCTCTGCTGTCCTTAGAAAAATTAACGAAGAAGATGTCCGTTATGGTGAATCAAAGAGCGGAGGAGGCCAAAAGATTTTATTGGAATACGTGAGCGCCAATCCGACAGGCCCCCTTACAATTGCGCACGGAAGGCAGGCTTGCGTCGGGGATGCTATCGCTAGAATTTTAAAAGTGGCTGGTTACGAGCCTTCGCGGGAATATTATATGAACGACGCGGGCCGTCAGATTAATCTGTTAGGTCAGAGTCTCCACGCCCGGTATTCAAGCCTTATTGGGGAAGAGGGTTATCTTTTTCCCGAGGATGGATATCAGGGCGAGTATTTAATCGAGCTTGCGCGTGAAATTCATGAGACTTACGGTAAAAAATTAGAAGGTAAGCGCGATGAAAAGACTGAAGCTTTTTTTAGAAGTTATGCTAAGGATAATATTTTTAAAAATATCCAAGATGATTTGCATAAAGCAGATATTCATTTTGATAATATCTTTAGCGAACAAACCCTTTATGAGCGCGGATTTATCGATGAATGTCTCAAGATTTTAGAAAAAAATCAAATGCTCTACGAGAAAGACGGTGCTTTATGGCTCAAGACCGAAAAGTGCGGGGATGATAAAGATAGGGTTTTAAGAAAAAAAGATGGATCTTACACTTATTTAACGCCTGATATTGCCTATCATCGATTTAAATTTGGCAGAGGATTTGAGCGACTAGTTAATTTATGGGGCCCTGACCACCACGGTTACATCGCGCGTTTAAAAGCGGCTATTGAAGAAGTGGGATATAAAAAAGAGGATCTTGTTATTTTAATTGTTCAATTGACAACCCTTTTCCGGAATGGTGAGCCTGTTAGGATGTCGACTCGAAAGGGGGAGTTTATTACTTTCCGGGAACTATTGGATGAGGTAGGGCGAGATGCGGCTCGATTTTTCTTTTTAATGAGACGGATTGAGAGTCATTTGGATTTTGATTTGGAACTTGCGAAGAAAAAAAGTGACGATAACCCCGTTTTTTATCTTCAGTATGCCCATACTCGAATTTGCAGCATTCTAAGAAAAGCGGAGAAGACGGTTAATTCCTCTTCTGATCTTTCGCTTTTGAATACCCCCGAAGAACTTGGCTTGATTCGTCTTTTGGGAGAATACCCTGATATTTTAGCCGGATCCGCTCAATCTTTTGAACCCTACCCCGTGGTTGATTACCTAAGAAATCTTGCTCAAGCTTTTCATCGTTTTTATTCATTTCATCGGGTAATTTCTGATGATGAGACTCTCTCTCAGGCCCGGCTTTTTTTGGCGAACTGCTGCCGCATTGTTTTGCGTAACGGCCTTGGAGTCCTGGGTATTTCAAGCCCTGAAAAAATGTAAAGGAACCGTATTACTTTTGCTTTTATCAAATCAAAAAAGGCTATTTCAAACCGAATCATGAAGCTTCTTTTTTTGGTAGGACCCACCGCAAGCGGTAAGTCTGAACTGGCTCTCGAACTAGCTAGTAAACTCGGGTTTGAAATTATTTCGGCTGATTCAATGCAGGTTTATCGGGGAATGAATATTGGAACGGCAAAACCCAC
Source organism: uncultured bacterium (assembly GCA_964562805.1). GTDB lineage: Bacteria > Omnitrophota > Omnitrophia > Omnitrophales > CAZLUT01 > CAZLUT01. The sequence continues at coordinate 2,472 of CAZLUT010000024.1, forward strand.
GGATAAAATTCAGAAACAAATTAAACATCATATGCTGGATTTACGGGATGTTAACCAGGAGTATTCGGCTTTTGAGTATTATGAAGATGTATTGAAATTAATCGAAAAAAGCGGGGAAAGAAAAAATGGTTTTTTAGTTGTGGGCGGTTCCGGTCTTTATGTTTCAGCGTTGCTTCATGGTATTTCAAAGAAACCGGGCGCCGATATTGACTTTAGAAAAAAAATGAAAAACCTAATTGCTGAGAAGGGGCTGGATTTTTTAAAGTCAAAACTTAAGAAAATAGATCCTGAATATGCTTTGATTGCCAAGGATGAGAGACGTATTATCCGCGCTTTGGAAGTCACTCAACTTTCGGGCAAGACAGTTAGTGAATGGAATAAGGAAAATAAAGGTTTGTTGGATGGGGACATGAAGATAAAGGTGTATGGGATTATGTGGCCGCGGGAAACTCTCAAGAAAAGAATCGCCGCGAGAACTGGGGAGATGCTGGATGGGGGATGGATTGATGAAACAAAGCTTCTTAAAGATAAAGAGTGGTCAAAGACAGCAAGTCAAGCTATCGGATACCGGGAAATTTTAAAATATTTATCAGGCGAGATTTCTAAGGAGGAGTTAGTCAGTCAAATTACCCACAATACCGCCCGATTTGCGAAGCGGCAAATGACATGGTTTCGTAAAGAACCCGAGGTTTATTGGATAGCTCTTGAAGATAGTTTGGATAAGGTGTGTCAAATGATACTGAAAGACTGGGAAGCTTGATGAATCCCGAAAAAATTTTTTTAGTGTTAACCTCTTTAAAAGGAACCTCGAGGCAAGCTGTTAACGAAGATCATCACGAAATGAGAGATCTGGTTTCTTCGGCGAAAGGAAATATAAAAGGTGAAATCTCAGCTCCTATTCAGAAGCCGACCCCGCACTTTTATGTTGGTAAGGGAAAAATTGCTGAAATTGAGCAAATTACCCTTCAAGAAAAATACAATCTTTTAATTTTTAACGTTGATCTAACCCCAACACAGACGCGTAATATTGAAGAAGTGCTTCCGGGTGTTAGGGTAGTGGATCGAACCGGCTTAATACTTGATATCTTTGCTCAACGTGCCCGGTCAAAAGAAGGGCGTCTCCAGGTAGAGTTGGCACAGCTTCAGTATCGTTTACCCCGCCTTGTGGGAGGAGGTAAGGAACTTTCGAGGTTGGGCGGGGGAATAGGAACTCGAGGTCCCGGAGAACAGAAGCTTGAGGTCGATAGGCGTCGTATTCGGGATCGGATTCGTAAAATTGAAAAAGATCTTGATAAGGTTAAAGTGCACCGGGGTCTTTTGAGGAGCAGAAGACAAGCGCATCACAGTTTTGCTGTGTCTCTTGTGGGGTATACGAATGCCGGGAAATCAACGCTTTTGAACGTGTTGACAAATGCTGAGGCCGTGAGCGCTGATAAGCTTTTTGCGACCCTAGATCCGATGACGCGAATCTTAAAAGGTAAACCAACAGAACCGAATATCCTTTTTACTGATACCGTTGGATTTATTTCAAGGCTGCCGCATGAATTGGTCGAAGCATTTCACGCAACTTTAGAGGAAGTAAAGCAGGCAGAGCTGTTGCTCCATGTTATTGATGGCTCCAACCTTCAGTATGCGGAACAAATGAAAGTAGTTGAAAAAATTTTAGAGGAACTCGGGTGTCAAAAACATCCCGTTTTTTTAGTCGTGAATAAACAGGATCTTATGTCGCCGGTGGAGCGGGCGACTTTCAAGAGCCGTTTCCCGCATGCTTTCGTTGTCTCGGCGGTATCAGGAGAGGGGCTTGATGAATTGAAATCCGAAATTCTTCAAATCGCGAGGCGAAAGATGAAGTTGGACGAAGAAAGAGCGCAATGAAGATTCAAATCGTGTCGCTAGCGAAAAGTGGCGCTGTGGAGTTAAAGTCTTTGGAGGAGGATTATAGGAGGCGGCTCTCAAGATCATGCAAAACCGAATTTTGTGAGATTAAAAGATCATCCGTAACGCTCGGAAGCGTCCGGAAGGATTGGGAGAAGATTGAAAGACAAATTGGCCGCGATCGACTGATTATTTTGGATGAGAAAGGAAGGTCGTTTTCGTCGCATGAGCTTTCGGGTCAACTGGATAAGTGGTTGGGCGGTGGCCGCGACATCTCTTTTGTTGTTGGAGGTCCTGAAGGGTTTCCTGAAGAGATTAAGAAGAAGGCTGATATGCTATTATCTTTATCACCACTAACATTTCCTCATAAGTTAGTGCGATTGATTTTATTGGAAGCTCTTTATAGAGCTAATGATATTTTAAAAGGTGGACCGTATCATCGGGAGTAGTAATTAGTGAATAGCGGTTAAGTTAAAAGAAAAAAATGGAATTTAAGAAAAAGAAATGGATTTATAAGGGAAAAAAGGTTTCCTTGTCGCTTGATACTTACAGACACGAAGGGAAATCAATTTTAAGAGAAACGGTTAATCATCCGGGCTCGGTCGTGATTATTCCGAGGCTCGATTCCGGACATATATTGCTTATCAAGCAATATCGTCACACAGCCGGGAAGTGGATTTGGGAACTTCCCGCGGGGACTCGGGAGATTCTCTCATCAGGCATTGAATCCCCCCGGAATTGTGCTAAACGGGAAATTCAGGAAGAAATTGGATATCGAGCTAAGTCCCTTAGAAAGCTTTGCCGATTTTATTTGGCACCCGGCACCAGTACGGAAATGATGGATGTGTTTCTGGCCTCCCACCTTCAACCCAAAAAATTACCGCAAGATGAAGATGAAATGATACGCGTCGTTCGTTTGACGAAAAAAGAAATTTTAAAAATGATTTTTTCTAATAAAATTACGGATGCTAAAACCATCGCTGCTTTACTTTTTTATTACAACTTTAAGGTAAATTAGCGCAAAACTTTTGATAGAATGTTCTTATGAAAAAAAATAACCCATTCAACTTAAACCTGAGTGCCCATGTAGCTCAGCTGGTAGAGCAACGCTCTCGTAAAGCGTAGGTCATCAGTTCAAATCTGATCATGGGCTCCAATATAAAAAACAAAAAACACGTGGTTGTTATCGTTGATGATGAAGCGGCTATCGTTGACAATCTGAAAGATTTTCTAGAAAGCGATATTTTGGATGTTAAGGCGTTTACGAACGCTCGCGAAGCTTATGAATGGGCAAAAGATAATGCCTTCGATGTTTTGATTTCTGATCTTAAGATGAATTTTTTAAACGGCTTAGAGCTTCATGAAAAGCTGAAAGTTCGTTATCCGAATATTTTAACCATCTTGATGACAGGATACTCTTCTTTTGATACAGCTCAAAAAGCTATTGCCTCAAGTATTTATGCCTACGTAAGCAAGCCGTTTCAGCTTGAAGAGATGAAGCGTCACGTTGAAAGGGCGCTTGAAAAGAAAAACCTTCTTGACCGCAATCGGCAGTTAGTTGAGGAGCAGCAGCAGTTGATTGAGAAATTATTAGCCGCGAACAAAGAGTTGAAAAAATTAGACCAGATGAAAAGTGATTTCGTATCGACCGTTTCGCACGAATTACGCACTCCTTTAACATCGATTAAAAATCTTCTCTATAATCTATTAAACGGAATTGTTGGTCCGGTTAGCGATGGTCAGACAGAATATTTGAAAATGATCAGGGCGGATGGAGAGCGGCTTGAGAATTTAATCAGCGATATTTTAAATTTATCTCAGCTGGAAACAGGCCGGTATCAATTAAAGCTTTCTGATTTTAAGATACGAGAAGCGCTGGATCCGGTGGTCAAATTTATTCGTCAGACAGCACAGGAAAAAGAAATTGAAATCATCGAAGATATTGATGAAGCGATGAATGATACGCTGATTCACGCGGACCGCAGTAAAATTGAACAAGTTCTAATGAATCTCATTAGTAATGCGGTTAAATATCTTGGTTCCGGCAAGCGAGTCCGGATTACCGTTAAACGCTCAGATAATTCTTTTAAAATATCGATTCAGGATGAAGGTGTCGGTATTTCCCCGGAAGATCAGCGGCGGATTTTTAAAAGATTTGAAAGGGCAGACGGGAGCTTTGAGAACGGTATTCAAGGAACAGGTCTGGGGTTATCAATCGTTAAAAAGATACTGGATTTACATAGTGGGCGTATTTTTGTCAGTAGTGCGGCGGGAAAAGGTTCAACTTTCACTATTGAGATGCCGATAATTGTTAAACACAAAGCGCAAAAAGGAGTTGTTCGATGAATAATAACAGGATATTAGTTGTTGATGACGAGGAAAATATCCTCAAAGCATTAACCGATTTATTAACGGCCAATGGATATGAAGTGGATACGGCTCAGGATGGGCATGAGGGGATTCAAAAAGCGTATAAAACAAAACCTGATTTAATCCTCTTAGACATTATGATGCCGAAAGTCTCAGGCATTGAGCTTCTTAAAAAGATTAAATCGTCAGAAAAAACAGCAGCAGTTCCTATTATTATTCTTTCTGCTAAATCGGATCTGGACACCTTAAATGATGCGATGTGGAACTATGCTGATAAATACATAACAAAACCTTACGACGCGGAAGAATTATTAGCTTCAATAAAAGCTTCGCTGACTGACGCGTACTAACAGTGTATTTACTCAGCTCCAAATTTCTTAAAAGAGGAATCGCGTGTCTGCTTGTGTTTTTGTTAGCTGCTCCTCTCTCGGCCCAGCCCACATTTGATAATTCAGAGGTACTCCTTGATAAGGTTCAACAGAGCGCTTTTTCTTTTTTGTGGCGGGAAGCAAATCCTAAAAACGGATTAGTGAAAGATCGAGCCGGGAACTTTGCGAATGATGACTATAAAGTTGGAAGTATTGCTTCCGTTGGTTTTGCTTTAGCAGCACTTCCCATTGGTGTTGAAAGGGGTTGGATATCAAGGAAAGATGCTAAAAAAAGAGCGCTAGCTACTTTCAGATTTTTTCTGAATGCCGCCCAAGAAGAAAAAGGTTTTTTTTATCATTTCTTAGGCATGAACACAGGGCGCCGCACCTGGAAGTGCGAACTGTCTTCGATTGACACTGCTATTTTTATCGCGGGTGCCATTGTAGCGAGTGAGTATTTCAAAGACAGCACTCTCTCAAATTACGTGACAAAACTTTATGATCGAATTGATTTTGAGTGGATGCTCAATGGAGGTAAGACTCTTTCGATGGGCTGGAAGCCTAAGACAGGGTTTTTAAAAGAAAGATGGTCGGAATATAACGAAGGGATTATGCTGACTCTTTTAGCTCTGGCTTCTAAGACGCATCCCGTTCCGCCGGAAACCTGGGATATGATCAAAAGAAAAAAAGGAGTTTATCAAGGGATTGCTGTGATTCAATCGCCACCTCTTTTTACACACCAATATCCCCATTTGTTTTTTGATTTCAGAAATAAGCATGATAAATACGCTGATTATTTTGAAAACTCCAGGAACGCGACAAAAGCTAATTATAAGTTCTGCATGAATCAGAGCGCTCGGTATGACACATTTCGTCAAGGATATTGGGGTTTGACCGCATCCGATGGTCCCGGCGGTTATAAGGCGTATGGAGCGGAGCCGGGAGGGGCCTTGACAGACGGTACGGTAGCCCCAACAGCGGCATTTACCTCGATTATGTTTACACCGGAAATTTCTCTCGAAGCAATTCATCGCCTCTATAAAAACGAAAAGGATTGGCTGTGGGGGAAGTATGGCTTTACGGATTCTTTCAATATGAAGCCCAAATGGAAGAGCCCAGACGTTATCGGGATTGATCTGGGGGCTTTGCTTTTGGGTATTGAGAACTATCGAACGGGGCTTATTTGGAATTTATTTTCAAATTCAGATATTGCTCGACGTGCTTTCGAGGTAGCTGGATTTAAAGAAGGAAAGAAAGCGATCACATTACCAAAGCCTCCTGTCTATTCAGTCGAACCTTTTTCAAAGGATAGGGGATGGAAAGATATCCCTCAGATTCATTTGACCGATGTTCAATTTCTGGAAATTGGAGAACCTTCCGGAATGGAGGATTTGGATATTTCGGCCCAGTTCATGTGGGATAATGAGTATCTCCGTTTTCGAGTCTTGGTAAGCGACGATGATCATCGCTCAAATAAGGGCGGCAGCTATATTTGGAAGAATGATTGTTTTGAATTATTTGTTGATCCGACCGGGAAGGGGCTTGAGTGGGGAAAGTCTCGATATTTTCAAATCGGTATCAGCCCTACGAGCGATTTTGGAGGAGTTAAAACATGGGCTTGGTTTCAAAATCAGGATCCTGTCAAAAAAGGGAATCTTGAAGCTCAGGTTGAGAAATTAACGGGAAAATATATGATTGCCGGCAAGATCAAGTGGAGCTTCCTTGGGATTAAGCCAAAGAAGGGCAAGTTGGTGAGTGTGACACCGGCTTTTCACGATATCGATTCAAAAACCGGCTCAGAAAAGAAATACACGTGGCACTTCGTATCAAACGACGGCCGTTTTGACTTAGGGAAATTTATTTTGAAATAAAGTGATTAGTTGATAATTGATTCGCTTTTTTAGCGAAGGAGCCTACGGCACCAGCTAACCACTAACCACTAACCACTAACCACTAACCACTGGCCTCATCTCACTCTTCGTAGGCTTGTCGGTAGAATCTTCATCATTTCACGATATTTTGCAACCGTGCGGCGGGCTAATTGAATGCCTTCCTCTGACAAAATATTCACTATTTTTTGATCGCTAAGGGGATGTTTGACATCCTCATCCTCGATTAGCTGTTTAATGCGCTCCATGACACTTTTTTGAGATTCTTCTTCGGCGCCACTTGGCACGCTGCCAGAGAAAAAAGAGCGTAGTGGATATGTTCCGACAGGTGTTTGAATGTATTTGCCTGCGATCGCGCGTGAGACGGTAGATTCATGAATATTGAGACTCCCGGCAATTTCTTTCATGCGAAGTGGTTTCAGAGAAGAAAATCCTTTTTCAAAAAAAACTGGCTGACGTTTCACAATTTCTTTCGTGATGGCCGTTAGTGTTGCCTTGCGGTAATTCAAGGCTTCGACAAGCCAGAGCGCTTTTTCGACATTGTCTTTAACAAATTTTTTAGTTTTAGTATCAAGCGATCGATCCTTCACCATCTGCCGGTATTCGCTTGTTACTTTGAGTTTGGGGAGTCCTAACTCCTCAACTTCTGTTTTATATTTTTCTTTTTCTCCTCTTTGGGCGGTAATGATGATGTCGGGAATAACGCTTAAGGGTTCGGCCGTTAAGAAGGCTTTACCCGGCTTTGGGTCTAAATGCTGGATCATTTCAAAGATGGTCTGGATATGATCAGGGGAAGTTTTGTAGATCCCGGCTAACCCGGTAAATTGTTTTTTTTGAAGAAGTTCGAAGTTGTGCATTACGATATCATGGGCAATTTCTGAATCTGCCCCTTTTTTTCTTTTAAGCTGAATCGCGAGGCACTCTTCAATTGATTTGGCAAAGACCCCGGCAGGTTCTAATTGCTGCAGTTTTTTGATAAGTTTTTCAAGTGCCGATTCGGGTGTTTGAATTCTCCTGGCAAGACTTGATAAATTTTCTTTTAGAAAACCATCTTCATTAAGGTTCCCGATAAGTTCATGGCTCCAAAGCTCTTCTTCATCCGAAAGATCTAAGAGATAAAGTTGACTATAGATAAAATCAGTTAAAGTTGTCCGTTGAACAATGAGACTTTCTTGATAATTTTTACGTTTCTCTAACTCTCGAATCTCGACCAGCTCCGGCTCGGCATCATTTGAGAAGGTGGGCTCTTCAATCTCTTCCCAGGTATCCGGCTGTTCGTTGGAGAGAGCGTTAGACTCATCCGACGAAACCTCTGATTCTTTTTCTATTTCTTCTTCAAGGGCCGGATTTTGATTGAGTTCAGCCTCAAGATTCTGCTTCAGTTCAAGAAGAGGTAATTGAAGAATCTTCAGATTCAGCTTCATTTGAGGTAGAAGCATCATCTTTTGAGTTTGGATTTGTGATAGTTTGGGTCGCATTCAATATTCTTTCTATTGCTTCACTATTATATTTACGTATGAAAGCCATTGACACCAGCTTTCATAGGTATCTATAATCAAAAATTATATTCATAGATACAAAAAACGAAAGTATAAGATATACTATATACATTATTGGGGCGTTATTAACAAATAACTTCGGGTTTTATGGTTCTATTTAAAAAAACAGGTGTTGATTCTGAAAAAAGGCCTTCGGGGAAGAAGAATGTCCCGGCTGGTTTATGGACGAAATGTCCTGAGTGTGAAGGCGTCATCTTTACTAAGACTTTACGGGAAAACTGTTCAGTGTGTCTTAAGTGTGGCTATCACTTTATTATCGGCGCGTGGGAGCATGTCGAGCTTTTAGCCGACAAAGGGACTTTCAAAGAGTCGTATAAGGGGCTCAGATCGCTTGACCCTCTTAAATTTAAGGGTCCTAAAACGTATTCTGATAAAATTAAACAGGATTCCAAGCGAACCGGTTTAAAATCAGCTTGTGTTGTAGGGGAATGCTCACTTGACGGCAAGAAGGTTGTTTTAGGAGCGACAGATGCCAGATTTATTATGGGCTCGATGGGTTCTGTTGTAGGAGAAAAGATCTCCCGTGCCATAGAAGATGCTATCAAAAAGAAGGTGCCCGTTATTATTGTTTCCGGTTCTGGAGGTGGGGCCCGTATGTACGAAGGGCTTTTGAGTTTGATGCAAATGGCAAAAACTTCAGCGTCTCTCTCAAAGCTTCATAAGGCGAGATTGCCTTTTGTGTCAATTTTGACTGACCCTACGATGGGAGGTGTTATGGCTTCTTTCGCGGCTTTAGGAGATATTAATTTAGCGGAGCCCGGAGCGCTTCTTGGTTTTGCCGGCCCCCGGGTCATTGAGCAGACCATTCGTCAGAAATTGCCCGAAGGATTTCAAACATCAGAATTTTTACTCGATCATGGTATGATTGACAAAGTCGTGCCTCGATCTGAAATGAAAGCAGTTATTAGTCGTTTGTTAACTTATTTTTCAAGTAATTAAAAAGGAGAATTCTCTTGGCGGAAGTTTCATTAAGAAATGTATCAAAATTTTATGATAATGGGTTGTGTGCGGTTGATAATGTTAATCTGGAAGTAAAAGATAAAGAATTTGTTGTTCTGGTGGGGCCTTCCGGCTGTGGAAAATCAACAACACTTCGCATGATCGCGGGCCTGGAAGAGGCTAGCTCAGGCGACATTTACATCGATAATAATCGGGTTAATGATGTAGCTGCTAAAAACCGTGATATTGCCATGGTGTTTCAGAATTATGCGCTTTATCCACATATGACGGTTTATGAAAATATGGCGTTTGGGCTTAAACTTAGAAAATATCCCAAGAAGGAAATCGAAACTCGGGTTCAGGAAGCTTCAGAGATTCTGGGCATTCACCGTTATCTTAAGAACCGTCCTAAAGAGCTATCGGGCGGAGAAAGACAGCGTGTGGCAGTGGGCCGTTCAATTGTGAGAAAACCCAAAGTATTTCTTTTCGATGAACCTCTTAGTAATTTGGATGCCAAGCTCAGAGTTCAAATGCGGACCGAAATCGCAAAACTCCATGATAAGCTTCAGGCGACGATTATTTATGTAACGCATGATCAGGTAGAAGCTATGACGATGGGGGATCGGATTGTTTTAATGAGAGACGGCGTGATCCAGCAGGATGATATCCCTCAGAAGCTTTATAACAGTCCTCGCAATCATTTTGTAGCGAGTTTCATCGGGAGCGTTCCGATGAATTTCTTGAGCGGGTCGGTGATTAAGGAGAAAAATAAATATTATTTTTCAGAAGGAAAATTAAGGCTTCGCATTCAAGATAGTGATGCAATGAAGCTTAAGGCGTATGAAGATAAAAAAATCACCATGGGGATCCGGCCGGAGAATATTTATGATCGCCTATTTGCTAAGGATGCTTCAGATGATTTTGCCGCCACTGCGACTGTTGAAGTGGTAGAGCCGATGGGTTCGGAAGTGTACCTTTATTTAGCGTGCAGCCAGAATCGATTTACCGCACGTGTTAACGGAGATGATACCGCGAAGGTGAATCAAGATTTGGAAGTTGTCTTTGATATGACAAAGGTTCATTTTTTTGATCCGACAACAGAAGAAACTCTTGTATAAGGAAACATTAACAGAAACTAAGACAATAGCGCAAAGCTCATAACAGATATTTGAATAAGAAAACTGTTGTATCAGTATTCTTTTACAGTCTCATCTTGGCGCTTGGCTACCTGACTCTTTTTACGCTCCAGCACGGCAACGCTCTTTTTTATTGGAAGCTTCTTAATTTTACGCTTTTTCTTTTTTTAATCCCTTTAATTTTAATATTTGGGTACGGGCTTGCAACGTGGAATATCGCGTTTTTAGGAAGCGGCTTTTTGGCTTTATCTTTCTTGGCATTTTGGGCAACTTCAAGCATTAACTTCTTGCTTCCGGCTTTTGCGTATTTAGTTCTCTTGTTAGGATTTTTAGTTTGGAATCGAAGGCTTGCAGATGAGCTTTTAAAATCAGAAATTGAAATCGATAAGAATTTAACCGAACAAAATGAATGTCAAAGACACTTCGAAGAGCGTCAGAAAAAAAGCTGGGCGCTTCAAAGTAAATACCTAACTTATTACAACTTGAGAAAAAGTATCGAAGATTTTGCTGCTTACCGGTCGGTTGAGAAGTTGTCGCGCCTTATTACGGCCGAAGCGTATGAATTTTTAAAAAAAGGTGATAGAGCTTCTTTACTCTTGGGGACACCCGATGGCTCAAAGCTGCAGGTAGTAGCAACTCGAAGTCTGGATTCGGAATCAAAGGAAAAGTACGGGGAAGGAGATTTTTTTGATTATTGGGTCTTGACGAATCGCCAGTCTCTTTTGATCACGGATTTAGAGAAGGATATACGTTTTGGTGTTGAGAGAAAGTCTTTAAGAGAGTCGTTTGAGAGCGCAGTGATTATACCCTTATCACTGGAGAGTTCCGGGGGCGGTGTTCTTCGGATCAATTCTTCAAAAAAAGAGGCTTTTACAGTCGATGACATGCGTATTCTCCAGGTGCTTTGCAACCTGGCTTCCACAGCTCTGTTAAATAGTTTCTTATTTTTAAAAACCGAAGAACTTGCGATTCGCGATTCGCTGACGGGTCTTTATGTTCAGCGCCATTTTAAAGAACGACTCGAAGAGGAATGTAAGCGAGTACGCGTTAATCCTGAACATACTTTCACAATGTTATTGATGGATCTGGATTATTTTAAAAAATTTAACGATTCTTACGGCCATATGGCAGGGGATATCGCGCTTTTTGAGGTTGCAAAGCATTTAAATCAGGAAATTGGTTCAGGCGGGCTTCTTGCGCGTTACGGCGGCGAGGAGTTTGCTGTCATTTTATTTCAAAAATCAAAGAAAGAAGGTTTTGAGATCGCTGAAAACTTAAGAAAAAGTATGGAAGCGCTTACCGTCACTATTCGGGACAAAAATCACCGCTTTACCATCTCTTGCGGAGTCGCGGAGTTTGCGCCGGAGAAGTTTGATGAAGAAAAATTAATTCAGGCTGCGGATAAGGCGCTTTATGAGGCAAAAAAAGAAGGGCGAAACAAGGTATGCGTAAGCAAATAGTGTTAGTGCTGCTTTTTGCGGCAGCCTTAACATTAGCGTTTAGAATAAGTGTTGAGCGTGAATTTTTGTATTTATTTTGGACTCCTGTCCTGTGTGCTCTTTCTCTAATTTTTCTTTTAATGAAGAAGCGAGTGTGGTTCGTGATGACTGCCTCAGCGATACTTTTTTCGATGATTTACAAAGGGATCACTCAAAATCTTTGGTGGTCATCCGCTTTTTATTTTGCAGCTTTTCTTATCATGGCGTATCTGATTGAAAGAATTCATTTTCGTGCTAATTTGGAAAATAAAATGCATGGAACTGTTTTGGATAAATCACGCAAATCTCTTATTTTAATGAAGCGCCGTTTTAAAAAGGAAGAGACGAAGATTCAAAATTTTCAGGAGCAGGTTGATTCTTTGACACGGCTTTTTGAAGCGGCAAAGGATTTTAATGTTTGCCTGACCTTTGAAAATCTACTCGAGACAGTACGTAAAAGTGTTTTAAGTTTTTTGAGATGCAAGCAGATGAGGCTTTTACTTTTACCTTCGGATATTGTGGGGAGCTCGGGGCGCGGGCACTCGATTGCGGAAAATAAAAGCGAGAGGTGGCTTAAAAATAAAAAGTTTACCAAGCAAGAGCTAAGTGAACTCAAGAAGATCAGCGATATTTATAAGATTGAAACTCGCGGACAAGCAGATGAGTACGGGTTTTTGTTCGGCGAGGAAGATTTGCATTACCCCTTATGGATTTTTCCCTTAAAGATCGAAAATAATGTTATCGCTCTTCTTTTTCTGGAGGGTGCTAGAGAGAAAGATTTTTATCAGTTTCAAATTATAGCGGGACAGTTAGCACTTCAGATTCAAAAAACTCTATTATATGAGAAAGTGCATTCTTTGTCGCTTTTTGATGGCTTGACCCAGGTAAGCGTAAGACGGCACTTTGAGGAACGTATTGATGAAGAGTTAAGACGTTCCTTCGGATTTAATTTTAAAGTGGCGCTATTGATGTTGGACTTGGATCATTTTAAGCTGGTTAATGATCGATTTGGACATTTGGTCGGCGACCGTATTTTGCGAGGTGTTGCTGATATTATTCGAAACCAAACTCGAACCATTGACTTGGTGGGGCGATTTGGCGGTGAAGAGTTTATTGTGATGCTGCCTGATACGGACCGAACCGGAGGTCTTGAAGTCGCAGAAAGAATTCGTTCAGCTGTTGCGAAAAAGAGATTCAAAGTATATGATGGCGAGATTCGTGTTACCGTGAGTATTGGTGTAGCTTTTTTCCCTGATAATCTGGGAATTATGGAAAAAGATGAGTATAGCTCAAGCTGGAAACAGGCGCTGATTGATTTAGCGGATTCAGCTTTGTACTTAGCTAAAGATGATGGGCGTAACCAGGTTAAAGCAGCGGATAAGTAGATCGAAAGGATTTGGATATGAAGCTTTTTATTGATACTGCCAATTTGGAGGAAATTCAAGATGCGGCTACTTGGGGAATTGTTGATGGCGTGACAACTAATCCGTCGCTTGCGGCCAAAGAAAAGAAAACCTTCGAAGAAACGCTAGAAGGTATTGTGAAGCTGATCGATGGGCCGATAAGTGCTGAGGTGGTGAGTTTAGAAGCCTCTAAAATGATTCAAGAAGCACGTAAGCTTTCCAAGGTTCATTCCAATATTGTCATTAAAATTCCCCTTATCCAGGAAGGTATTAAGGCGGTTCGAACATTGTCTTCGGAGGGAATTAAAACAAATGTCACTTTGTGTTTTTCTGCTGTACAGGCTCTTTTGGCCGCGAAGGTGGGTGCCACTTACGTTTCTCCGTTTGTCGGCCGCCTCGATGACAACGGTCAAAATGGGATGGAGTTGATCCGAGAGATTAGAGAAGTGTATGATAATTATGGATTCAAAACTCAAATCTTAACGGCAAGCGTGCGCCATCCTCAGCATATTTTAGAAGCGGCTAAAATTGGTTCTGATGTGGCGACAGTGCCGTATAAGGTGCTAAAGCAATTATATAACCATCCGTTAACGACTATAGGACTAGACAAGTTTCTCAAGGATTGGAGCGGAATGCTTCAAGCTACTAAGGTATAACTTTAAAATTTTTTTCAATTTATTGAAATGACACACTTAAAAGCAATGAAATTAAAGGGCAGCCCGTTTTTTTATGTCGCGGTATGTCTTGTCTCCGTATTTGTATTTTTCGGAACTGGATTTGCAGCAACTCCTCTAGATATTGTCCAGGCCAAAGAAGGCGATACTCCTATCGAAGTTGCGGCAGATAATCTTGAGTATGTGAAAAATGAAAAGAAAATTATTGCCAAGGGCAATGTGGTTATTGTTTATCAGGCTGCCAAACTTACAGCCGACTATGTTGAGGTTTATACCGATACCAAAAAGGCGTATGCCGAAGGTCACGTTACTATTTTTAACCAGGGCGGAATGCTTCGGGGTGAGAAAGTTTTTTATAATTTTAAAACTCATCAAGGTTCATTTCCGAACGGAACGGCGATTCAATATCCTTGGTTTGGCTATGCCGAGCAAATGGACCAAGTTTCAAAAGATAAGGTTCAGCTTTACAACGCCTTATTAACAACATGTCCTTTGGATGCAGGAGATCCTCATTATGAGGTGACTGCCAAACGCGCTATTGTTTATCCGGGGGATCGGTTCATTGCTTATGATGTTAAATTTAAAATTTTTGGCCACACTGTTTTTTGGCTGCCTTATTTAAACATTCCGCTTGATTTAGATGACCCGCCGTTAACGCTTCAGCCGGGCCACTCGACTGATTGGGGATGGTATATGCTGTCTTCTAAGACTTTTAGTTTAACAAAAAACATTAATCTGAGACTTCACGCGGACTATTACTCGAAAAGAGGCTTCGGCGGCGGCGGAGATGTTTTTTATGGTTTTGAAACTCTGAGGACAACAGGTATTGTGAAGTTGTACGGTATTCAAGACCGTTATTCTCCCGCTTCATCCAATATTAATAGTGAAGGCCAGGATAATCCTTACCGCGATCGTCAAAAGAAAAACCGTTACCGGATAAGCGTTAGAAACCGTACTGATTTTGATGATTATTCCAGTGTGATCTTGCAGTACCACAAGTTTTCCGATGAATTTTTTCTTCACGACTTCTTTGAGCAGGAGTACAGGGCAGAAATTCAACCAAGGAGTTACGGTGTTATTACCCGCAATACGGAACGGCTTGGTCTTTTTGCTCACGCGAACGTTCAGACAAATAATTTTTATGATACGACCGAAGCTTTGCCGCAGCTCCGTTTTGATTGGAACAGGCAGCGGATTGGGCGTTCCAAATTGTTTTACGAGAGTCAAACGGGCGCTGCTAATTTCAAAAAAATAAGTGCGAGTGATGACACAACGGAAGAAGCGTGGCGATTTGATACTTTTCATGAATTAAGCCTGCCTTTTAGATGGAATGAGGTTCAAATCGTACCGAGCGTAGGTCTCCGGCCGACATATTATTCAAGTCATAAAGATGGGGGCGCTAAGGTTCGCTTCAATGCCTCAGCCGGAATCGACTTTAAGACTCAATATGCCCGCACCTATGATTGGAGCGGAGAACTTCTAGGAATGGAATTTAATAAGATCCGCCATATTGCGGAACCTTCTATCGGCTTTCATGACACCGAAAGTTTTGGTCCAAAGGTGAAAAAACTTTATCAGTTTGATCCGATCGACGAGTTGGGCGATCGCAGAGAAATGGTTATTGGATTAGAGAACAGAATACAAACCAAGAGGCTTTACAAAGGTGAAATGAAACGGGTTGATGTAGTGAGTTTAAACACCTACTTATTCTTTAACGCGAAGACAGATCGCCCCGGCATTGAAGAGATGGTTGGATTTACAACGTTTCGAACCGAAGTAACTTTCCGGCCATATGATTGGCTAGCTTTCGAATTAGAGAATGATTTTAATCTGAAATCAATGGAGGTTGATGTTAGTAATTTTGATTTAATCCTAAGTTATAAAGATAGATTCAGCATTCTTCTTGGTCATCGCTATGTGGCGGATGTAGGACCCATGCAGTCGAGCAATCAAGTGGTAGTTGATGTGAATGTAAAATTAAATTCAAGGTGGGAAGCGGGCGGGTACGCTCGGGCTGAATTGTCCAAAGGACATCTGGAGGAGTGGGAGCTGAGAATGACACGGGACCTGTCGTGCGGATGGTTTCTTGATCTTGGACTTAATGTCAGAAATGATGATATTCAGCCGGGGAACAATTACTCGCTTTACGCGCGTATAACCCTGGTTCCCATTGGATTTTCAACTGGTACGGGTGCTAGGGCAACTTTTGCGAACCCTAGAATCGGAGATCGTATCGCGGGAGGTGAGTCGACTAACTTCACCCGTGATATCTTGGGAAGAATGTGGCATCGGAACTATCGACCTAATTACAATCGTATCTAATGCGGATTTTAATCACCGGCTCTCGCGGCATGTTAGCCAGAAGGCTTGTCGAACTCCTAAGTAAAGATTATGAGCTTTACGGCTGCGACCGAGTAAATCTCAATAAGAAAGATTTAACCTATTCCTACACAAAGCTCGACTTATCTAATTTTAAAGCTGTTAAAAAATACCTTGAAGCTATCAGGCCTGAAGCCATTTTTCATTTGGCCGCCAAAACCCAGGTGGACGATTGTGAGCTTAACCCCAAGGAGGCATGGAAGGGCAATAGCCTCACAACTCAAAATATTTTAAAGGCTTCAAAAAAATTTGATCCAATCTTTTTTTACGTCAGCACGGACTATGTTTTTTCGGGTACCCGCAAAACTCCCTGGAAGCCAACTGACCCGATCCGACCAGAAAGCATTTATGGGAAAACAAAAGCCGAAGGTGAAAATTGGGTACGACGACTTTCCAGAAAAGGTATTATTGTAAGAACCGCTTGGCTCTACGGACCTGATGGACCTAATTTTATTGATACCATGCTGGGCCTTGCCAAAACCCATAAAGTTTTAAAAGTAGTGAGTGATCAGAAGGGGGTTCCTACCTATACGCGGGATTTAGCTGAGACTCTCGCCGAAATGTTAAGAAAGTCAGCCCTTTTGCCGAAAATCCCAACGGGAACTTTCCATTTTACGGGAAGCGGCGAAACTACTTGGTATGGTTTTGCGAAGGAAATATTTAAGGAAGCTAAGTTAAAAGTTCAAGTTAAGCCAATAACTTCATTTGAACTCAATCGTTTAGCTCAACGGCCAAAATTTTCTTTACTGGATATGGTATCTTTAAAAAGTAAATGGGGTATTTCGTCACGACCCTGGAAATTAAGCTTGAAGCAGTATCTGCGTGAGAAAGGATGTGTTTGATGACAAAAAGATTCACTGGGCTAAAGCGTAAGATAATAAATCAAAGAGCAAAAATTGCGATAATCGGTTTAGGATATGTTGGACTGCCTTTAGCGGTTGAGTTTGCTGAAGCTGGTTTTAAGGTTGTGGGACTGGAATTGAGCGAAGAAAAAGTTAAAAAACTGCGTGCCGGCAAATCTTATATTTCCGATGTGCCAAGCGTTCAAGTGAAATCGCTAATAAGAGCGAAACGGCTGGTTCCCAGCACATGCTACAGCGCTTTAGACGATTCCGATATTGTTATTGTCTGTGTGCCCACACCGCTTAACCGGACAAAAGATCCGGACATGAGCTATATTTTGTCTGCTTTAGAAAAGTCAAAACCCCATATCAAGCCTGGTGTCTTAATGGTTCTTGAAAGCACTACCTATCCAGGTACTACCGATGAAGTGATCCGCCCAGTTTTGGAGAGAAAGAATTTTAAAGTAGGTAAAGACTTTTTTCTCTGCTTTTCACCGGAGCGAATCGACCCGGCAAATCGGCAATTCAAAACTTCTGACATTCCCAAGGTTGTTGGGGGAACAACATCGAATTGCACAAAATTAGGCGCCCTCTTATATTCGCAAATCATTGATGAAGTTCATCCTGTTTCTTCAACGCAAGTCGCCGAAATGGCTAAGCTGATTGAGAACACTTTTCGAATTGTTAATATTGGCTTGGTGAATGAATTGGCGATTATTTCTCATCGGCTAGGAGTTGATGTGTGGGAAGCGATTCATGCGGCTTCCACCAAGCCGTTTGGCTACATGCCCTTTTTCCCAGGACCTGGAATCGGAGGTCATTGTATTGGGATTGACCCGGTTTATCTATCGTGGAAGGCGCGTATTCATGGAGCCGAAACCCGCTTTATTGATCTTGCAAGCCGGACCAACGCGGGAATGCCCGAGTATGTAGTTAAAAGAATTACCCAGGCGCTAAACGATACCGGTCAATCATTAAGGAAATCGAATATTTTAATTTTGGGTATTTCGTATAAACGAGATGTTGATGATATGAGAGAGTCGCCAGCTCTTGAGATTATTAGTCATCTCAAGGAAGGTGGAGCGAGGGTTGAATACCATGACCCCTTTGTTAACAAGCTGGAATATAATGGGTATAAAATGCGGTCAGTCGCTCTGAGCGCTGCTCAAATCCGAAAATCTGACTTGATACTGATTTTAACTGATCATACGGATGTGGATTATGAGAAAGTAGTAGAAAACGCATCTTTAATTTTTGATACCAGAAACGCGCTTAAAATTTTCAAAAGACGCTCTAAGATAGTTAGGTTGTAGCAATAATCTATTTAGGAAGGAAAGTTTGATGGCAAAATATTTGGTAACCGGCGGAGCCGGCTTTATAGGCTCCAATATCGTCGAAGCTCTTTTAAAAAGAAGGCAGAAGGTTGTGGTTTTAGATAGCCTCTTGACGGGAAAATTTGAAAACATTGCACCTTGGAAGAAAAAAATCAAATTTATCAAAGGTGATATCAGGAACATTAAAGATATTCGCCGCGCCATCAAAGGAGTCGATTATGTGCTTCATGTGGCGGCGCTAAGAGCTGTATTACGTTCCGTTGATGATCCGAGGGAAACTAACGATACGAATGTTACCGGCACACTTAATCTGCTTTTAGCGGCAAAGGAAGCAAGAGTTAAGCGTGTTGTTTTTTCTTCTTCATCATCTGTTTATGGTAATGCGACAGCGTTTCCTTTAAAAGAGAGCGAAAAGCCGGATCCTCAATCGCCTTATGCGGCAAGCAAGATAATGGGGGAATATTACTGTAAAATGTTTCATTCTCTGTATGGTCTCGAGACGGTAAGTTTGCGGTATTTCAATGTGTTCGGCCCCCGTCAAAATCCGGAATCAAAATATTCAGCCGTGATTCCTATTTTTATCGATTGCTTGCTAAAGGGTAAGTCACCCGAAATTCATTGGGATGGAAAGCAATCAAGAGATTTTTCGTTTGTGGACAATGTTGTCGAGGCAAATCTCTTGGCTGCTAAAGTAAAAGGAGTGTCGGGTAAGGTTTTTAACGTTGCGTGCCAAGAAGAGTACTCTGTGTTGGATATTTTTAACGAGTTGGCGCTTATTTTAAAAAAGAAAAAGGTTAAACCGATCTTTGGAGCAAAGCGCGCGGGGGACGTGAGACGAACTTACGCGGACATTAGTCGCACGAAGAAACTTTTAAAATATAAGGTTCAGACCCGTTTTAAAAAAGGTCTTAAAAAAACAGTCGATTGGTTTTTAACAACAGATTTTGCCAAGTAAAGATAGTAAGGAGAAGTAGAGTGCCTAAACGAAAAAAACGTATCGTAATAACGGGAGGTGCTGGTTTTTTAGGCTCGCACTTATGCGAAAAATTTTTAAATAAAGGATATGAAGTTATTTGTGTCGATAACTTCATTACGGGCAGCGAAAAGAATATAGCTACTTTCAAAAAAAATCCAAATTTTACTCTAGTGCTTCAAGATGTATCAAACGGGATTGATATACGTCAAAACGTTGATTACATTTTACATTTTGCTTCTCCCGCGAGCCCGATTGATTATCTCAAGTTTCCCATCCCCACGCTTAAAGTGGGAGCCTTAGGAACTCACAATGTTTTGGGCTTTGCCAAGGCAAAGAATGCACGGTTTCTTTTAGCTTCAACTTCTGAGGTGTATGGGGACCCTCTTACCCATCCGCAAAAGGAGGATTACTGGGGAAATGTAAACCCTGTAGGTCCTCGGGGTGTTTATGATGAGGCAAAGCGGTTTGCTGAAGCCATTACGCTCGCTTATCACCGTTATCATGGTGTTGATGTCCGAATCGTGAGAATATTTAATACCTATGGCCCTCGGATGAGACCTAGGGATGGCCGGGCGATGCCTGCTTTTATTGATCAAGCCCTTCATGGGAAAAATATGACGGTTTTTGGCAACGGCTCACAGACAAGAAGTTTTTGTTATGTGGATGATTTGGTGGAAGGTATCTACCGACTTCTCTTATCAAAAGAAGTGATGCCGGTTAATATTGGAAATCCATCTGAAATGACGCTGTTAGAGCTTGCTAAGATAATAAAAAAGAAAATTCCATCAAAAGGAAAAATTGTTTTTAAGTCGTTGCCTGAGGATGACCCGAAGGTAAGGCAGCCTGATATCACAAGGGCAAAGAAGATATTGAAGTGGAAGCCTAAGGTTTCGTTGGACAAAGGACTGACTCAGACGATCGCTTATTTCAAAAAAGAGCTTCAGGTAAAAAAATAATCTCGAAAGTTTTCTCGTAACTGAATACGAAGCCGAAGAGTATAATGATGCAAGGTAAGATCTCTAGAAAAAGAGCCTCCCTCATCCTTTTTTGGATTGTTGTGTTAGGCGCGGCTTTGAGGTCCTGGGGAATCTCATTTGGGTTACCGGGTCTTTATCATGCGGATGAGCCAATTGTCGTTAATCATGCTTTGTCATACGGATTAGGGGATTTTAATCCGCATTTTTTTAATATTCCGCCATTAACCAGTTATTTGTTATTTTTGGTCTACGGATTTTATTTTTTGTTTGGCTTTTTTGTCGGCTCTTTCACTGACACGAATGATTTTCTCAATTTATTTCTAAAAGACCCGTCCTCCTTTTATTTGCTGGGAAGGATTTTTATCGGTGTTATTTTTGGCGCGGCATCCATTGTAATGATCTATCGATTTTTTAGGCTTATAACAAAACGGGAAGTGGCTCTTCTAGGCGCTTTTCTTCTGGCATCTCTTTATCTGCCAGTCCAGTTGAGCCATTTTATTTATCCGGATAGTCCTCTTTTGTTTATGCTGATTTTTTGCATGTTCTATTATTTAAAAATTACGCTGGATGGAAAATTCAAGGATTACGCTTTTGCGATTCTGGGAACCGGGGCTGCAATCGCTTTAAAATACAATGCGGCGTTTTTGATTTTCCCTTTTTTTGCGGCCCATTTTTACAGGGCAATTTTTAGGAGTAAGCAGCTGCCAACCTGGAACTTTTTAGCCGTCCCTATTTTATGCGGCTTCGCTATGGTCTTTGTTTTTTTTCTTCTTAACCCTTTCTTTTTTATTGATTTCCCATTTGCCTATCGGGAGTTAATGGAACAATCGTCCGCAACAGGTTTTACAGGTTGGCTCCATCACATAACATATTCCCTAAAAGAGGGGATTGGTCTGCCGCTATTTATCTTCTTTTTTGTTTCCGTTTTAAGTTCATTCTTTTTTATTTTTAGATACCCTTATTTGCTGGTTTTTTATGTCTATTTGGGTATTTTTTATTTTCATCTTGTCCTTTTCTCTCAAGAATATGGACGTTATGGGATTTTGCTTGTGCCGGCTGTTTTATTCTTTACAGTATTTTCTCTAAACCAAATTTATGAAAAATATGGAAAAGGGCTGCTTATTTTAATTATTGCGTTAATTTTAGCAGCGCCTAATTTTTTGAAAGATGCCCAGTTAGGGAATATTCTTCTGGCGAAAGATACTAGAAACCAGGCAAAAGAGTGGATGTTTAAAAATATTCCAACCGGGTCCAAAATCTTTTTTGATATTGACCGCTTTCAGCCACGTCTTCCGTTCTGCAAAGAAGATTTATACGCTGCCTTAGCCGGTCTTGATCCGGCTTCAGCGAAAGCTAAACGAATACGCGCACTTATTGACTTGGGAGCGGGTGAGACATGTTATGAGGTTTATTATCGCGGAGCAAAGGCGGGAGAGGATGAAGTGGAATTTTCTTTGAAGGGGAAAAGAATACCGATGGATTGGGAAGTGTTTAAAAAAGAACAGATTCAGTATGTTAGTTTAACGCTACTTCATGGAAACTATCCTGATCCTCAGTTTTTAAATAAAATTAATCAGAACGGAAAATTAATAAAAGTATTCACTCCTTATAAAAACAAGGTTCAAAATTATTCAAGCGATCGTATTGATCTAACGGGCGCTCCGACCGCTTCTCAAGATCTGGCAGAAAGAAAAAGTAACGGACATCGAATTGAAGTTTACAGACTTAAATAAGAAATGAAGCAATACGTCTTTAAGAAAAAACGTTGGAAAGTTTTATTCTCACTGTTTGACGGAGTGGGCACTTTTTTTTATCGCAAGAAGCCGTATTGTGTTAATCCGAAGGAAATTCAAAATATTTTTTTGATCCGCCTCGATCATTTAGGTGATGGTATTTTAATGATCCCCTTGGTGCAGGAGCTTAAGCGCCGATTTCCTGGCGCGCGTCTTAACGCACTGCTTTCAAAAGAGGTGGCTGAGGTTTTTGAGGGAACTGGATTGTTTGATCGTGTGTGGACACTCGAGAATCATTGGTTTAGCCGTCACAAAAAAACAATTATTTCACCGCAGATCCGGTTAATTTTAAACGAAATTAGGAAAGAAAAATTTGATTTGGCCATTGATTCCAGGGGAGATTTTAGAAATATTCTTTTTATGAAAATGGCTGGAATTAGACGAAGAATTGGTTTTGGGAGCGCAGGGGGCGGGTTTTTATTAACGGATGAGCTTGCCGAATCCCGCGGAGAACATGAGATCGAGAGGAGTTTGAGGTTGTTAGGCGTATTTGATTATTCCGCAGACCTCCAGTTACCTGAAATTAAGCCAGGCAATTTTCCTTCACAATTTCAAAAAAAAGGAAAATATGTAGTTGTTCATGCGGGGGCCGGCACCCCAGCCAAGCGATGGAACGAAGATTGTTGGTATGATGTGATTCGATATTTAATTCAAAAAAAGTTTCAGGTTTGTTTGGTGGGCAAGGGTAGTTATGATGAGAAATTAGCGACCCATTTTAGAGGAGAACCTTTAGTGTGGGATGGTGTTATTAAGGGCGCCGATCTATTTATCGGTGTTGATTCCGGTCTAGCCCACGCGGCCGGTTCTCTTGGCGGAAAAGTTTTAGTTTTGGAAAGCGGCACAAATGAAGCGGACAGGTGGTCAGTCAGGGGGAAGCAGGTGAGTCGTGTGCGGGAACCGGTTTTTTGTTCTCCCTGCCATTTGGAGGAATGCCGTTTTGAATCACATGATTGTATGAATAAAATTACTCCGGATATC
>CAZLUT010000025.1:0-24973 GCA_964562805.1 uncultured bacterium
GTGTTTTTTTTTTTGTTTATGATAACAGACGTGACTTCGGTAAGGTCGATATTCTCTTGGGATGTAAAACCCCCCAAGACATGCTTTTTGGTGAGGAAGTTTCGGGCTGGGAAAAACGTTTTGATATCAATTTTAGCTGCACTGTTGATAAATCAGACCCTGACTGGAAGGGTAATATTGGTTTGATCACTTCTCTGATTCCCGGTGTTACCTTAAATCCGATCCGTACCTTTGCCGTTGTTGTAGGCCCCCCTGTTATGTACAAATATGTGATCAAGGAATTGATCGAAAAAGGAATACCAGAGCAGCAAATCCTGGTTTCGCTTGAACGTCATATGAAATGTGGCGTTGGAAAATGCGGACGCTGTCAAATCGGCGGATATTATTGCTGTCAGGACGGCCCTGTTTTTACTTATGCGCAGTTAAAAGACAAAAAGGAAGCTTTGGAAATCAATGAGTAAGATTAGAGTGGCTTTTTTTGATTTTGCCTGCTGTGAGGGTTGTCAGCTACAGGTGGCTAATATGGGCGAAGCGCTTCTGGATGTGCTCAGCCTTATCGATGTTGTTGAGTTTAGGGAAGTCATGTCTGAAAAAGGTGATTATGATGTGGCAATTGTAGAAGGTAGTATTACTGATCATCATGCGGTAGAGCGCATTAAAAAAATCCGTGAAAAAGCCAAGGTTTTAATTGCTTATGGATCGTGCGCTACGATCGGCGGCGTTAATGGAATGAAAAATAATTTCAAACTGAATGAGATCAAGGAATACGTTTATAAAAAAGACGCCAAGCACTTTGATTCCATTCCAACGCGTCCACTCGACCAAGTAGTTAAAGTTGATTATTACGTTCATGGGTGCCCTGTTTACTTACCAGAATTTGTAAAGGTTTTGAAGGCGGCGCTTATGGGAATGCCTTACCGGGTGCCTGATAGTGCTGTTTGCGTTGAATGCCGTTTCAATGAAAATGAGTGCATGTATGACAAGGGGATCACTTGTTTGGGTCCCGTGACTCGCTCGGGCTGCAACTCCTGGTGCATTAATAATGGAAATGTTTGCTACGGATGCCGCGGTTTAGTCACCAACCCGGCTGAAAACGGTCAAAAAGATGTCCTTGAAAAACATAAAATTTCAGCGGACTGGGTTCTTAACAAAATGAATATGTACAACAAGGCGCGAGAGCTGGAAGGGAAAGGACTCGATGGGTAGAAACGTAAATATCAACGTCGAATATCTTACCCGGGTCGAGGGGCACGGTAATATCGTAGTCGATGTCAAAAACTCTAAACTCGAAACATGCCGGCTCGATATCGTTGAGTCACCTCGATTTTTTGAAGGGATGTTAAAGGGCCGTTCAATTTTTGAAGCTCAGCACATCACGAGCCGCATCTGCGGTATTTGCGCCTGCGGACACACTCTCGCTTCGATTCAAGCCGCGGAAAATGCGATCGGTTTTAAGCCTAGCGAACAAACAATTGATCTGAGGAAACTGCTTCTTCATATGGAGGAGCTCGACAGTCATCTTCTTCACATTTATCTTTTGGTGGCGCCGGATCTTTTAGGGGTCAAAAGTTTTGTGCCCCTCATCAGTTCTCACAACGATGTTGTGAGGCGAGCGCTTCGTATGAAAAAAACTTGTAACGATATATGCGATATTCTTGTGGGGCGCCATGTTCATCCTATTTCTTCTATAGTCGGCGGATTCACAAAACTTCCCCGGGAAAAAGATCTTGATGCGATGATTGACCTTTTGAGAAAGCTCGAAGCCGATATGGCGCCAACTGTTGAACTTGCCGCCACTTTGAAGTTCCCTCAATTTGAACGAGATACTGAATACGTGGGACTTGTAAGTGATGGGGATGAATATCCGCTTCTTGAGGGAGACATTGGCTCAACTGATGGGAAGCGGGTTAAAAAGGAAGATTATCTTTCTGTAACAAATGAATTTGTAGTCCCTCACTCTTCAGCCAAGCATGCCAAGTGGAACCGGGATTCTTATATGGTAGGCGCTTTGGCAAGAATTAATCTTAATTACGATAAACTGCATCCTAAGGCCAAAAAAGTAGCTGAAGCCATCGGTTTAAAACCAATCACTAAAAATCCTTATCTGAATACAGCGGCACAACTAATAGAGTGCGTTCATTGCCTGGAAGATTCCATTCGAATCCTGGAAAAATATAAGTCAAAAGGCATTAATTACGAAGAAGAGGTGACGGTAGGGCTTAACGAGACTGGCGTTATACCTGTTAACGCGGGGAGTGGGACAGGAGCTGTTGAGGTGCCACGGGGCATTCTTTTTCATCATTACGAAGTGGATAAAAAAGGTAAGATCGTTAATGCCAACTGCATTATTCCGACTGGGCAAAATATCAATAATATCGAATATGATATGAAGAAGCTCGTTCCTGAGATTTTAAATAAGACCGATGAAGAAATCACTTTAGGATTGGAAATGTTGGTAAGAGCTTACGACCCTTGTATCTCGTGCTCGGCGCATTTTCTCGATGTCAAATTTATCAACCGCTGAACTTCAGGAAACCCTCAAGCCAAAACCCGGTCTTAATTGCCTTATAACTGCCGGTAATTCTTTCAGAAGCGATGATGGTCTTGGGCCCTATATTGCTTCTCGCTTAAAAAACTTTTCTGATTTAGAGGTGTTTAACGCGGGTGACCGTCCTGAGGATATTATTGATGAGGTTATTTCTAAAAAGCCGTCTCATATGACCGTTATTGATGCCGCCAATTTTGGCGGGGCGCCCGGTGAGATTATGACCATCCCGGAAGACAGGTTAGCTGAGACCTCGCTTAGCACGCACCGGATTCCTTTAAATGTAATAACAAAAGTGATTCAAAGCGAAATTGAAACCCAGGTTACTTTTTTAGGTGTTCAGCCGAAGGAAGTCGGGCTGGGTGAGGGTTTATCTAAAGAAGTAAAAGAGACAGCTGATCAGATTATTAACGCTATTAAAAAAGAGCATTCGAAATAAATCATAAAAGGTAAGTATGGAAGTTTCAGAAAAGGATCAGAATTACTTAAAAATTTTGTCTATCGTTTATTATATTTTTGGCACTTTCACTGTTATTTTTTCGTGCGTTTTTATCAGCTTTATTGTCATAGGATTTTTCGCTTTAACAGCGCCTGAAAATTTTGCGAATATTCAGACCCAAGGAGAGACGCCCCCGGTGTGGTTCGGATGGATATTTATTGTAACGGGTGCTCTGGCTCTGATTTCGGGATGGCTCTGGGGTGCTTTTCAAATATTGACCGGCCGATTTTTGGTGAGAAGGAAACGCTTTGTTTTTTGTGTTATTACAGCGGCCATCAGCTGTCTCATTATGCCCGTAGGCACCGCTCTCGGTGTTTTTACTTTATTTGTCCTGATGCGACCTACTGTTAAGAAAATTTTTAATTGAAATCTTAGGTTTAAGAGACTGGAAAAAATAATAATTAACTTTCCCGATTTTTTCAGCCCTTAAAAATTCCTGAAGAATTTTGAGGGGAAAAAACGGGATTAATTCGGTCAGACAACTTATGAGCGTTTTGCTCCATAAGTTGTGACCTCATTGAAGGAGAAAAAATGAAAAATACTGCTAGTCGGGTACGATTTTGTATCGGATGTCTTACATTGCTCAGCGTCATATTAGCTGTGTGGGTCAGTCAGTGGTGGTTGTTGCTGACAGTCTTTATCAGCGTAGGATTAATTCAATCCGCTTTTACTGAATGGTGTCCAATGGAGAAGATGCTTAAGAAGTATTGTCCAAAATGCAAAGCCGAAAATGGAACCTGTGAAATAAAATAAATAATAATGAGTAAAATCGAATCAGCCGCTGCTCGCTACGAGGACGGGTTGAACTGTGCCCAGTCAGTTTTAACTGTTTTTGGTGGCAACTATGGTATTGATGAAAAGACCGCTAAACGGCTCACCTCATCTTTTGGCGGAGGACTGTGCCAAGGCGATGTTTGCGGCGCCGTAGCCGCAGCTATTATGATCTTGGGGCTTCATTTTGGGAGTGAAGATAATGTAGATCCTGAATCTAAGAAAAAAACAGCCGAAGCGGTGAAAAAATTTTCAAAAAAATTTAAAACCAAGCATCAGTCGATTCAGTGCCGTGATCTATTGTCTCGTGGTCTTAGGAAGCTTGATAAAACCCAGCTTCAAGAAGGAGAAAGCCCTAAGAAAAAGGTGTGTGTTTGTTATGTGGAAGATGCAGTGAAGGCGCTTGAAGAGGTGTTGTCGGCTGAAAGTTAGAAGATGTCGCTTAACTTGGGTTCGCGGGCGCCCTTCTTAGTGAGTAAAGTTTCGGTTTCTTCTCCGAGACCGGCCGCGATACCGCGATCTGATGACTCAATAAAATCGGTTAACGTTTTAACCTCTTTGGATTTGAGGTTTTCTTTTATTTTTTCAAGAGCTTGAGTTGTATTTAAGCCTGATTTATAAAGCAGCTTATATGCTTCTTTGATCTCACTTCTTATCTTGGGGTTAATGCCGGCCCGTTTTAGGCCAACAGCGTTGACTCCTTGAACCGTTGCTGGCCGGCCGCCGGCGATTATAAAGGGGGGGATGTCTTTATTGATCGCTGAAAGAGCGGAAATGATAGCTAAAGTGCCGATTTTGGAAAATTGGTGAAGCCCTACAAAACCTGAAAGAAAAGCCCCGTCGCCGACTTCGCAATGTCCGCTCAGAGATGCGGTAGTAACAAAGATAACTTGATTTCCAATTTTGCAATTATGAGCAATGTGGACGTATGTCATAAGAAAATTGTCATTACCGATCGTGGTTGAAGTTCCTTCCTTGGTGCCGCGGTGGATCGTAACGTATTCTCGGATAATATTCCGATCGCCGATCTTAGTAAAAGTAGGAGCGTCTTTAAAAGTCACATCTTGCGGAGTGTGACCTACGATGGCACCCATATGGATATGGTTCTCATCGCCTAAGGTAGTTCCTGTAGAGATATGGGCCCGGGCTTCAATGCGGTTATTGGCACCTATAGTCACATTTCTTTCGATAACAACATAGGGGCCGACAGAAGTGCCTTCGCCAATCTTAACGCTCGGATCGATAATGGCCGTAGGATGAATTACGTTTTTTACCATAAGGGGTGTAGTTTAACGCACAAGGGATAAAGACACAAGAGTAGGAAGCGCCTGACCCTCGCAGATTAATAATGCATAAAACTTGAAATAAGGAAGGAAGAGGAAATGCCCCTTCAAAATGCGCCGCTCCGTTCGGAGCTATCTGCCATTAAAATGGCAGAGGATCTCCTCAACTCCGCAAAGTGCGCTAATTATTTTGAAGGGGCATTTCCTCTTCCTTCCTCTCTTATTGGTTCGTTACACAACCCGGTTGAGGTCTATTATGGGTCAACTCGTTATGGCTTTAGTAGTTCAGTTATCTCGATCTAGTCGCTATAATAAAAACGATGGAAAAAGACCTGAAAAAAAGAGCGCGTTGGATTTTTAATGCCCTTAAAAAGACTTATCCGAAAGCTAAATGTGAGCTGAATCATAAAAATCCACTCGAACTTCTTGTCGCTACCGTTCTCTCGGCTCAATGTACCGATAAAAGAGTAAATCTTGTTACCCGGAGCCTTTTTAAAAAATACAAGCGGGTAAATGACTACGCAAAAACTCCTTTAGAAAAATTTGAAACGGAGATTCATTCAACCGGTTTTTATAAGAATAAAGCCAAAAATATTAAAGATGCTTGTCAGGTAATCGTCGGCACTTACCAAGGGAAAGTGCCTGATACCATGGGAGCCTTGGTTAAGCTTCCTGGCGTCGGGAGAAAAACCGCCAATGTTATCCTGGGAAATGCTTATGGAAAGAATGAGGGTGTTGTGGTTGATACGCATGTTATGCGTCTTTCTAAACTTTTAAGGTTAACAAAACAGGCAAACCCTGAGAAAATAGAAATAGATCTGATGGAGCTTTTTCCTAGGAAAGAATGGACGCTGCTTTCTCACCTGTTGATTTGGCATGGACGCGCCTTGTGCGCGGCAAGGCGGCCCGATTGTGAACATTGCTCTTTGGCCCGGCAATGTCCTTTTGGTTTAAAAAGGATAGACAAAGACGGATAAGAATAAAGATGAAACAAAAATGTCTCTATTTTGTAAAAATCATTTTGATATGGGCAGTAGTTGTTTTTGCTTTTTTCTGGCTTTGTGAGAAAGGCATCGAGGCGTATGAATATGCGCAGAAACAGGCTCTTCCGAAGCACGTTCTAAGACAGTTTTATTTTTATCAGGGACTGACTGCCGTTTTTGGTTTTGGATCTTTTTTGCTCTGGCTTTTTTACCGGGAAGAAAGGCGCTGTTACAAAAAAAGACTTAATATTCAGCGCATCAATGTCCTCGAAAAGTTTTCTTCTTATGTAGCTCATGAAATCCGCAACCCTCTTACCTCTCTCAGTCTAAATGCCGAACTCATTCAACAGAACATCGCTAAGCGAGAAGGGCCGCAGGAAGAAGAGTTGAAAAAACTTGCCGAAGATTTTATTAATGGAATTTTAAGGCTTTCAGGGCAGACAGAGCATTATCTTGCTTTTCGTGACAAAGGAAGGGAGAAGGAAATTTTTTCGGCCGGCTCCGCTTTTAAAAAACTTATCGGAAAACTGAATGCTAAAGCGGATGAAAAAGGAGTCTGTTTCTCTGTAGCGTGGAAACCAAAAGATGAAGTAAAGCTTTCAGGGGATGCTAATCGTTTTGGCATGGCCATGGAACAGCTTCTTAATAATTCAATAGAAGCCATGCCACAGGGCGGGACAATTTTCATTGAAGGGATCCAAAAGCGTCGATATGTAATCTTAAAAATTAAGGATTCAGGCGTTGGAATGCCTCGCGAGGTCTTAGAGCGGCTATTTGAACCTTTTTTTACGACTAAGTTGAAAGGAGCAGGGCTGGGACTGCCTTTAGCCGGACAGATCTTGGAAGAATTCAGCGCTTCAGTCGCTTGTCGTTCGGTAGTCGGGAAGGGTACGACTTTCCAGATGAAGTTTCCTTTGGTAAAATCGTCTTTAAAGAAAAAGGAAGTGGCATGAAAATTTTAATAGTTGATGATGAGAAGGCTCTTTGCGATTCTTTAGAGCGTTATCTTGTAAAAAAAGGCCATGATATTGTCGCTGTTCAAACTTTTAAGTCAGCTGATGAGGCTATTTTAATCCACAAGTTTGACCTGATTTTTCTAGATTATCGTCTTTCAAGTCAACACACCGGAAGGGATCTTTTGGTTCATGCTAAGCGTCTTAATATTGATACGCCCATTGTTATGATGTCGGCTTATAAGACTCGAGACAACGAGATGGAAATGGTTAATTTAGGCGCTCAATATTACCTCTCGAAACCTTTCAAATTAGCCGAAGTCGATTCGATCATTGAGCAAGTAACAAGTTAGTACTCAGCGCTCAACATCCGGACGCCAACATCATGAAACGTATCCTTATCACGGCCCCCCTTGATTATGAATTGAAAGGTGTGCGCAAGCTTCTTCAAACTCGCAAGCTTCCTTTTGAGATCCAAACCTTGACACTTGGAGTAGGGCTTAAAAAATCTGCCAAAACTTTAGATAATTTTTTAAAGACTAGTCTTGATTGGGATCTAGTGATCATCATCGGTCTCGCGGGAGCCTTGGATTCTAGTCTAAAAACGGGGGACAGAATTACGCCTTCCTTCGTTTCAAACGGAGAAGAAACATTAAAACCGAAAACCCAGACACCCTCTCTTAAGACGCGGGCAGCATCTTTTTTTACAAGCAATAAGATCTTGAAACCGGCCGAAAAAAAAGCCCTTAGAGAACAGAACTCAAGCTGGGAAGTGGTGGATATGGAAACATTTTATTTGGCTAGAACCTTAGAAGGACGTAAAATGAATTATTCTGTTTTGAGAGTTGTCTTGGATGAAGAAAATTATGTTTTTCCTGATTTTAGATGGATTTTTTCTTCTTTCAGACTAAAGACCAAAATCCTCTTTGGGGGGTATTTTGTATTTCATCCCTTAAAAGGAAC
This sequence comes from uncultured bacterium, assembly GCA_964562805.1. Taxonomy (GTDB): domain Bacteria; phylum Omnitrophota; class Omnitrophia; order Omnitrophales; family CAZLUT01; genus CAZLUT01. The sequence continues at coordinate 7,998 of CAZLUT010000025.1, forward strand.
ACGAGTGATAGGTTATAGAAAAAAATTAAAAAGGGCTTTAAAGGCGCTTACACAGTTTACGGGGGAGCAGTTAAATGACATCAGCAATTAATATAAATAAAAGGTCTTTGTTAATACTTCTTGTAGCTACCACCTTTCTATTTGCTTGCGGGCGGGTTAATCAGAAACTCGACGAAGATTATAAAAGAGGTCACAATGGTATCTTGTGGGGAGAAAAGGCTCAGGCTGCCGCCAACTGGATTCAAACTCAAAAGCAGACACCTGTCCAGCTCAGAAAACAGAGCGATCCTAAGGCTGCCCAGGAGTCCGCTAAGCTTAGAAAAGAGTTTTTAAAGCGTCTTAATCTGCGTTCAGTTCCCGATGTTAAGGGTAACAAAGTAGCGGCTTATAATTTTTTAGGTCTTCGTTATGTAATGAATTTTGACAAAGAAGACAGGTTTTGCTCAGTAACTTTCGGTCCTGTGCAGCCGGCGCCTCCTTTGACGCCTGATAAGAAGATAGATGGCACCTTAAAAAAGTTTAAAGAAAGAATCATAGCGCCTTTGGCGGCTCAATACGGTAAACCGAAGAGAAAAAGCTTTAAAAAAGGCGATATTATCCAAAAATATTGGATTTGGGAGGGGGAAAAGGTGAGCTGCGTAGTTGAGTTTATTTTTTCAAAGCAAACATCTCAAACGCCAGCTTTTTGGCAATATTCTGAGTCCATTCTCCTGGCTTCCCCTAAATACTACCGCACTAATGCTTAAGAGCGAAAAGCACTCTCAAGCATTAGTGTTAGTAACTGGTGATTAATGGGCAGCGGTTAGTTTAATATTATCTGTCCCGCCAAAGCGTTAGCGTAGGCGGGAGGACTCCTTAATTTCTATTCACTGTCCACTAACCACTTTCCCTCGCATCTCGTCCTTGCCTTTAAGGGGGGCTTTCGCTATATTACGAGGTTCTAAACCATTAAAATTAGGAAAGTAATAAGATGAAAAAAATAAGGGTTGGGTTATTAGGTCTAGGGCAGATAGGAGGCGGTGTTTTCCGTCTTTTAGCCAAGAAGGCTTCGCTCCTTAAACGCGAAACGGGTGTCGATTTTGAAGTCGTAAAGATATTAGAAAGAAATGTTAGCCGGAGGCTTTCGGTTTCTGCTCCTCTTAGGCTCCTAACTCAGGATCCGGACTCAATCTTAAAAGACCCTTCTATTGATGTAATTATTGAGCTGACCGGCGGGGTCCGGCTTACTGAAAAGTGGTATTACGAAGCATTTCGGAATGGGAAAGACATTATTACCGCTAACAAAGCCCTTTTAGCTGAAAAAGGAGATAAACTTTTTCAGGCGGCCAGAAAATATAAAAGGCAGATTTTCTTTGAAGCGAGTGTAGGCGGCGGAATTCCTGTTATTAAAAGCTTAAGAGAAGGGTTGCTTGCTAATCAAATCCAATCGGTTTCAGGGATTATTAATGGAACTTCAAATTATATTTTGACTCAAATGAGCCAAAACCAAATGGATTTTGGAGAGGCTCTGAAATTGGCGCAGGATAAAGGTTTTGCGGAGGCGGATCCTACCTTTGATATCCAAGGTATTGATGCGGCTCATAAGTTAGCAATTTTAATAAGGCTCGCTTTCAGAATCCCTGTAACTTTCTCTAAGCTGAAAGTTCGCGGGATCAACTCGATTTCTCAAATTGATATTGAATACGCGGAGCGTTTTGGCTATGTCATCAAGCTGATTGCTCAGGCTAAGCGATCCGGAAAATCGGTTTTAGCCCGGGTTGAACCTCTTTTTTTAAAAAAGGATCATATCTTGGCAAAAGTAGACGGTTCTTTTAACGCTATTCTTTTTGATGGAGATGAAGTGGGGGATTGTCTGCTTTATGGAAAGGGAGCCGGCAGTGAACCTACCGCTTCTGCTGTCGTAAGCGATCTCTGTGACTGGGCAAAAGGCCTTAGCTCTCAGTTTCCCGAAGTTAAAAAGAGTCAACCATGGGAAAATAAGGAATGGTCCAGCTCTCGTTACTACTTAAGATTTTCGGCACTTGACCAGCCCGGTATTTTAGCTCAAATAGGCCGAAGTCTTGGTAAAGAGAAGGTGAGCATTGCCGACGTGATTCAGCTGGAAAGTAAGGCCGGCAACGCGGTTCCCTTGATTATGGTTACTCACGATTGCCTAGAAAAAAACGTGGATCGCGCCATTCAGTCTATTAAAAAACTTTCTTGTGTCCGCGGCAAGCCTCAGAAAATAAGAATCGAAGATTAGTTATGGGTTCCGAGAAAAAGAAAGAAAACAAAAAGATCGGTGTCGTTGAGCGGTATGCCGAGTATTTACCGGTTACCGAGAAGACCCCGATCATTTCTTTGAACGAGGGCAATACCCCGCTTATTCTCGCTGAAAGATTACCCGGACTTATCAATTTAAAAGAATGCCGGATCTATTTTAAATTTGAGGGATTGAATCCTACCTGCTCTTTTAAAGATCGGGGGATGACGCTCGCCGTAACGAAGGCTGTAGAAGAAGGAGCTAAAGCGATCATCTGCGCTTCAACAGGAAACACTTCGGCTTCAGCGGCAGCTTACGCTTCAAGGTGTCACTTGAAGTGTTTCGTCTTGATCCCTGAGGGGAATATTGCCAAAGGCAAACTTCTCCAGGCCTACCGGTATGGGGCTAAGGTGATTCAAGTTCGAGGCAATTTCGATCAGGCGCTTGATCTGGTAAAAGAAGTCGCAGAGAAAAAGAACATTACGATCGTAAATTCAATCAACCCTTATCGAATTCAGGGTCAAAAGACGATTAGTTTTGAAGTTGTAGATGAGTTGGGATGTGTGCCGGATTATCATCTATTACCGGTCGGGAATGCCGGAAATATTACAGCCCATTGGATGGGGTACAAAGAGTATTATGAAAAGAAAAAATCGGATAAGCTCCCAGTGATGTGCGGTTTTCAAGCCGAAGGCGCTTGTCCTATTGTCTTAGGCCATCCGGTTAAAAATCCCGAAACAATCGCCACAGCGATTCGTATTGGAAATCCGGCAAGTTGGAAGCAAGCAGAAGCCGCGCGGGACGAGTCAGGCGGTGTGATCGAGGCTGTTACTGATGAAGAGATCGCCTGGGCCTACAAATATATCGCGGAGAATGAAGGTGTCTTTGCTGAACCCGCTTCATGCGCTTCAGTAGCCGGATTGATTAAACTTTCAAAGAAGAAATATTTTAAAGATGGCTCCACTATTGTTTTGACTTTAACAGGGCATGGTCTTAAAGATCCGGATTTTGCTTTGAGTTTTTCGGACCCTATCATGACTGTTAAACCTGATTTGAACAGTCTCCTTGAAGCACTGGGCATTTGATACAAAAAATGAAATATATTGTCTTAATCCCGGACGGTGCGAGTGACGAGACCTATGAAGAAATAGGCGGCAAGACCCCTTTAGAGGCGGCGCGGACACCCAATATGGATTTTATGGCCAAGCACGGACGGGTTGGTTTCAATAATCCTATTCCTTCCGGCATGGAGCCCGGTTCGGACGTAGGTCATTTGTCTATCTTTGGCTACAACCCTAAGAAACACTACTGTGGGAGGGCCCCCTTAGAGGCAGCCAGCATGGGTGTCGAACTTGGTCCTGATGAAGTTGCTTTTCGGATGAAGCTTGTGACCGAAAGCGACGGTATCATGATAGATCATTCGGCCGGAGCTATTTCAACCAAGGAAGCCCGCGCGCTGATCAAGTTTCTATCTTCAAAACTTTCAAGTGAGTATGTCAAATTTTATCCGGGCGTCAGTTATCGTCATATCGCGGTACTAAAAGACGCAAAAGGACTCGAAGGGTTTAAGGCCCGGTGCACACCGCCGCATGACATTTTGGAACAGAAGTGGGAGAATTATTTACCGGACGGAGCCGGAGACTCTTTTTTGATCAAACTGATCGAAGACAGCAAGCCTCTTTTAGAAAAACATGAAATTAATCAAGTGCGTATTGACCTTGGAGAGAACCCCGCCAATATGATTTGGTTTTGGGGGCAGGGCACTAATCCCTCTTTGGAATTATTCGAAAAAAGATTTGGAGTTAAAGGTTCTGTTATTTCCGCGGTTGATCTGATACAAGGTCTTGGCAAGTGCATTGGTCTTGAAGCGCTTAAAGTACCCGGCATGACGGGAACGCTGGATACTAATTACGAAGGCAAAGTGGAAGCTGCCATTGATTCGCTTAAGGAAAAAGATTTTGTACTGCTTCATACGGAAGCAAGCGATGAAGCGACTCATGAAGGGAATCTAAAATCAAAAATTCTTGCCATTGAGCATTTTGATCAGCGAGTTGTGGGGCCTATTCGTAAATTTTGTGAGGAAAACCGTGAAACCCGGGTTATGATCGCCATTGATCATAATTGTTTTATCAGGACCAGAACTCATTCCGGCGGGAAAACGCCTTTTTTAATTTATGGAAACGGTATTTTATCTAACGGAGCTGACCGTTTTACGGAAATCGCCGCCTATACGACCAATTTACAGGTTAAAGAAGGCGATAAATTGATGGGAATGCTTTTTCAAGGATAAGGAAAAATGAAACAAAAAATTATTGTTCAAAAATACGGAGGCACTTCAGTAGGAAGCCCCGAACACATTAAGCGTGTCGCGAAACGTGTCATTGAAACAAAGCGCAAAGGCTATCAAGTAGCCGTTGTCGTCTCAGCAATGGCGCATACAACGGATGAGCTTGAAACTTTGGCCGAAGAGATTTCTTCTAATCCACCAGAACGTGAAATGGATATGCTACTTTCAACAGGGGAGCAGATTTCGATCTCTCTTTTAGCAATGGCAATTCATACAATGGGAGAGGAAGCCATTTCTTTTACAGGACCTCAGGTCGGAATTGTTACGGATAAGGTCCATACAAAAGCGCGTATTTCTTCAATTGATTGTAAGAGGCTCAAAGAAGCTTTGTCTCAAAATAAGATCGCTATTATCGCGGGATTTCAAGGTAAAACAGAGCATGGCGAGATCACAACGCTAGGCCGCGGCGGCTCTGACCTAACGGCGGTTGCTTTAGCGGCAGCTCTGGGAGCAAAAGCGTGTGAGATTTATACGGATGTGGATGGCATTTATACGACTGATCCCAGAAAAGAACCCAAGGCGCGAAAATTGAAAACGATTACTTATGATGAAATTCTGGAAATGGCATCACTCGGAGCTCAAGTGATGTATTCTCGTTCAATTGAAGTCGGGAAGAAGTATAATGTGCCGATCGTGGTTCGCTCGAGTTTGAACAAAAAAGAAGGTACTTTGATTACAAAGGAGAATCGTACTATGGAAGCTGTTTTAGTGAGCGGTGTTGCTCTTAACGAAAGTGAAGCAAAGGTGACTATTTTTGCTGTGCCGGATAAGCCGGGCGTTGCTTCGCGCCTTTTCAAAAAGATGGCGGATGCACAGATCAATGTTGATATGATCATTCAGAATAAAACAGCTACTCGATCAACCGATATTTCTTTTACCGTTTTCAAAAAAGATCTGAAGCGGACAAAAGCCGCGGTTAAAAAAATTGTAAAATCAATCGGTGCCAAGGATGCCAGTTTTGATGAGAAGATGTCCAAGATCAGCATAGTTGGTATTGGAATGCGCTCTCATAGCGGTGTCGCTTCGGCTATGTTTGATGCTTTGGCCAAAAAGAAAATTAATATCGAAATGATCTCAACTTCTGAAATTAAAATCTCAGTCGTTGTTCACCAATCTAAAGGGCGTGTTGCTTTAAGAGCACTTCATAGTGCTTTTAAACTACACTTAACAAAATGATCCAGATTTATGACACAACTCTAAGAGATGGTTCCCAAGGAGAGGGTATCAGCCTTTCTTTGCAAGACAAGCTTAACTTAACGAAGCGGCTGGACGAGGCCGGGTTTCATTACATCGAAGGTGGCTGGCCGGGTTCTAACCCTAAGGATATGGCTTATTTTAATGAGGTTAAAAAACTTAAACTTAAAAACGCGAAAGTAGCTGCTTTTGGCTCCACACGCAGGGCACACAAAAAGACAAGCCAAGATGATAATGTCAAGGCGCTGTTGGAGGCTAAGACTAAAGCCGTTACCATTTTTGGGAAAAGTTGGGATTTTCAAGTAAAGACTGTTTTTAAAATAGCTTTAAAAGAGAATCTTGCGATGATCGAAGATACGGTTCATTTTTTTCGCTCCAAAAAAATCGAAGTGATCTATGATGCCGAGCATTTCTTTGATGGATTTAAAGAAAATCCGGAATATGCCATGGCTACGTTGGGTGCCGCGGTCAAAGGCGGCGCTAATTACCTGGCTCTTTGCGATACCAACGGCGGAAGCTTGCCGGAACTGATCCGCGAGGGTGTCAGAACCGCCCGGGTTCGCTTTCAGCTGCCCTTAGGTATTCATTGTCACAATGATATGGACCTAGCCGTTGCCAATAGCGTAGCAGCAGTTGATGAGGGGTGTGTCATGGTGCAAGGTACGATGAACGGCTATGGAGAGCGCTGCGGCAACGCGAACCTAACAAGTATCATTCCGGCACTTCAGCTTAAGATGGGAAAAGTATGCTTAAGTCCCAAGCATCTTAAGAAACTCACCGAACTTAGTCACTATGTGGCTGAAGTCGCCAATATGCCAATGGAAAATGGGCAGCCTTTTGCAGGATTTTCGGCGTTCGCTCATAAGGGCGGTGTCCATGTTAATGCTGTGATGAAAAACGCTAAGACGTATGAACATATTGAGCCGGAAACCGTAGGGAATATAAGGCGCTTTCTAATTTCTGAACTTTCAGGCCGGAGCAATATTCTCGAAAAGGCCAAGGCCATGAATTTGCCTTTGGATAAAGATTCGCCTGCGACTAAGAAAATCTTGGATGAGATACAGGAATTAGAAAATGAAGGCTATCACTTTGAAGCAGCTGAAGCTAGTTTTGAGCTTTTGATCAAAAAAGCCTTAGGAAAGCATAAGAAATTTTTTGAACTCTCAAGCTTTAAAGTTTCGGATGAAAAGCTGGAGACGGGTGAATTAAGAACCGAAGCTACTGTTAAGATCAGTGTTAATGGTGAAGAACAATTAATGGCTGCCGAAGGAGACGGACCGGTGCACGCGCTTGATCAGGCGCTTCGAAAAGCAATCGAGAAATTTTATCCTATCATTAGAAAACTTCACTTAGTGGATTACAAAGTACGTGTCATTAACGCTCAAGCGGGGACGGCTGCTAAAGTGCGTGTTTTTATTCAATTCCAGGACGAAAAAGAGGATTGGTCAACTATTGGCGTATCGACAAACGTTATCGATGCCTCCTGCCATGCTTTGATCGACGGGCTGGAATATAAGCTGCTAAAAAGCTAAGAGCCGAGAGCTTAGAGATGGACCTGCCAAAAGTTTATAAACCTCAAGACATCGAACCTAAGTGGTACAAAGCCTGGGAGACATCCGGTGCCTTTCAGCCTGACCTGACCCAGAAAGATCCTTTCACGATCGTGATTCCGCCCCCCAATGTGACGGGGGTGCTTCATATGGGGCATGCCCTCAATAATACAATTCAGGACATTTTGATTCGTTGGCGCAGAATGCAGGGCCGGCGCACCCTTTGGGTCCCGGGGACAGATCACGCGGGCATCGCTACTCAGAATGTGGTTGAGAGAAAGCTTAAAAAAGAAAAGAAAACACGTCATGACTTGGGCCGAGAGAAATTTATTAAAGAAACGTGGAAGTGGAAGGAAGAGCACGGTTCTACCATTATTCATCAGCTCCGAAGCCTGGGAGCATCTTGCGATTGGACTCGTGAGCGGTTTACGATGGATGAAGGGCTTTCAAAAGCTGTTAGGGAAGCGTTCGTCAAACTTTACAAAGAGGATCGTATCTACCGGGGCAAACGAATTATTAATTGGTGCTGCCGCTGCCACACGGCTTTAGCGGACGAGGAAGCGCCTCATCAGGAAACACAAGGACATCTTTATTATATTAATTATCCGGTTGTCGGAGCTGCTGATAAACACGTAACGATCGCTACCACTCGGCCTGAAACACTTTTGGGAGATACAGCGGTTGCTATTAATCCCAAGGACGAAAGGTATCAACATCTTCACGGAAAGAAACTGATACTTCCTTTACTTAAAAGAGAACTCCCTGTTATTTTAGATGATTTTGTCGATCCTGATTTTGGGACAGGGGCTGTTAAGGTAACACCGGCTCATGACCCTAATGACTATGAAATGGGTGAGCGCCATAAACTTCAATTTATTAACGTATTACACCCTGAAGGAAAGATTAATTCTGAAGGCGGTCCTTATGAAGGGCTCGACCGATTTGAAGCCCGCAAACGAGTAGTAGCGGATTTAGAAGCTAAAGGGCTCCTGGTCAAGATCACTTCTCATATGCACGCGGTTGGTCACTGTTACCGGTGTCATCAGATGGTAGAGCCTTATCTTTCAGATCAGTGGTTTGTTAGTATGAAACCGCTTGCCGAAAAAGCTCTTAAACTAAAAGGAGTTAATTTTTATCCCGCAAGATGGCATAAAGTGTATTTATCCTGGATGGAAAATATCCGTGACTGGTGCATTTCGCGTCAGATCTGGTGGGGGCACAGGATTCCTGTATGGTATTGCAAGAAATGCGACGAAAAAACTGTTGAAATAACGGATCCCACTAAATGCCAGGGATGCGGATCGACTGATATTTATCAAGATGAAGATGTTTTGGATACTTGGTTTTCATCGTGGCTCTGGCCTTTTTCTACCTTAGGTTGGCCTGAAGAGACGGACGATCTTAAGTCTTTTTATCCAACAAACGATTTAGTTACAGCACCTGATATTATTTTTTTCTGGGTGGCTCGTATGGTTATGGCAGGCGTTTGGTTTAGGGACAACGTGCCTTTTCGTAATGTCTACATTCATGGCACTGTTCGGACTGATACCGGACAAAAAATGTCCAAATCCCTCGGTAATGCGATCGATCCTCTCGAGCTTATCAATTCAATAGGTGCCGATGCTGTTCGGTTTAGCGTTGTGATGCTTACGGCAACAGGACAGGACGCTTATCTTTCGAGGGAAAAATTTGATTTAGGAAGAAATTTTACCAATAAGATCTGGAACGCGAGCCGCTTTGCCTTTATGAATCTCGAAGGATTTAAAGAAGGCTCCAAGACGCTGGACGTTTCAAAAAAAGAATTATCCGATCTTAATCTTTGGATATTGACAAGGCTTAGCGAAACTCAAGAAAGCATAACGCGAGCCTTGGAGAATTACCGCCTTAACGATGCCGCGACAATTCTTTATCAGTTCGTTTGGAATGATGTATGTGACTGGTATCTGGAGTTATCGAAACCTATTTTTCAAAAAGGAACAGCGGAAGAGAAAAAAGCTGCTCAAAAAATTCTTTTTACCGTGCTTTATCAAACATTGGTCTTACTGCATCCTTTTATGCCTTTTCTCACCGAAGAGATATGGAAAAAACTTTCAGAGCATTCGACCGATGCGGCAGATCTGATGATCAAAGCCGGGTGGACCCGATCTCTTCAATTCAGTGACCAGCACTCCAAGGAAATAGTGGTGCTCCTACAAGACGCGGTTAGAGCTGTTAGAGATTTTAGAGCCGGGCTAGGGCTGGATCCGAAAGAGCCTTTAAAAGTTAGTCTTGAAGTTGAAGCAGGGGCAAAAGGCATCGAGGTTTTCTCGGAACAGGTTAAAGTTTTCGCCAAATTATCTTCTTTTGAAGTTGTAGAAAAATTTAAAAAGGAAAAAAACAAAAAATGGATTGGACGTCCTGTTAAATCAGAAAACTATAAGGGGCAAGTGTGGGTGGCATTTGATCAAGAGGTTGATTTTAATTCTATTATTGCCAAATTAGATAAATCTCTTAAATCAAAAGAAAATTTTATTAAAAGCGTCGAAAAGAAATTAGCTAATGAGAATTTTGTAAGTCGAGCGCCCGAAGAGATCATCGAAAAAGAAAAACAAAAACTTTCTGATTCAAAATGGGAAGTTGAGCGCCTAGCCACTCTTATCAAGGAAATTAAAGTTTAAAAGTGCGATTGGTAAAATTTCTCGCTCATGCCGGTGTTGCCTCGAGGCGCGAATCTGAAAAAATTATTTTTCAAGGCCTTGTTAAAATAAACGGCAAGCCTGTTAAGGATCCCGCCTTCTCAGTTACAGAACAGGATGAAATTCTTGTTAAAAATAAAAAAATTACAAAAGAAATCCTAGTTTATTTTTTATTTCATAAGCCAGCCGGTGTTACGACGACTCTGAAAGATGTACATGCTGAGAAAACTCTAAGACCTTTCCTGAGGAAGATTCGAGCTCGAATAGTTCCGGTGGGCAGGCTCGATAAAAATTCGACAGGATTACTTTTTTTGACTAATGACGGCGAATTGACACACCGTTTGACCCACCCTCGATATGAAATTATTAAGACGTATGAGGTCTGCGTAACGGGTAAATTTGTGGAAGAGGAATGTCAAAAGCTTTTAAAGGGCATCTCATCCGAAGGAGATCTCCTAAAGGTCAAAGCAGCTTTGATCCTTAAAGAGTATCCTGATAAAACCATGCTTCAATTAGAATTAGGCGAAGGAAAAAAAAGGGAAATTCGCCGAATGATGGAAGTTTTGGGGCGTAAGACAATTAGTTTAAAGCGCGTTCAAATGGGGCCTGTAAAACTGGGGGATCTCATCTCGGGTGAGATGAGAGAATTGAATCAAAAAGAAATCAAAGATCTTAAAAATTCTGCCGGACTGCTATAATAGCGCCATGAAATTATCAAAAAAAGAAATCAAAAACGCTAAGGACCTGATCCAGTCCGCATTTAAAGAAGACAGAGTCTTCCAAGATGCCACAGCTAAGCTTTTCATCCCCAAAAATATTCAAGCTGAGGGAATCCTTCTAGCGAAAGAAAGCGGAGTGCTTTCAGGTGCCGAAATCGCTAAATTAGTGTTTCGCATGTTTGATAAAAAGCTTTCGGTGATGATAAGAATTCAAGACGGCACCTCTATTCGTAAGGGGGACATTGTTTTGACCGTAAGAGGCTCTTTGCGGTCTATCTTATCAGCCGAAAGGACGGTTCTAAATTTTTTGGGGCACCTGTCGGGTATCACGACTTCAACCTCGCGCTTTGTTAAACAGGCTGGCTCTAAAAAGATCAAAATTATGGATACCCGCAAAACGACCCCAGGTTTTCGATACCTTGAAAAATACGCAGTCCGTGCCGGCGGAGGCTGTAATCATCGATTATCTTTAGAGGGAAGCGTTTTTATTAAAGATAACCATTGGAAATATCGAGACCCAAAAAATTGGCAAAAGGCGTTGGAGAGGGTTAAAAAAACCAAGAAAGAATTAATTGTTGAGATCGAAAATGAAACCCAGTTAAATCAGGCGTTAAAGTTAAAGCCTAATGTTTTACTTTTGGATAACGTTAGCCCCGCGCAGATAAAAGTTTTTAAGAAAAAAATTCAGAACTTGAAAAAGAAGCCCGCGCTGGAAGCTTCGGGTGGAGTTACTTTTAAAAATATCAAGGCGTATGCTGCTTCAGGCGTTGATCGCATTTCAGTAGGGGCTTTAACCCATTCAGCAGTCAATCTCGATTTCTCCCTCGAAATCCGATAAATCAAACCTAAAATTTATCTATTCTCCAAAGCCCTGATGTGGGTTAAATGCCTTAGGTATATCTTTTATACTCAAACAGCGCGTTCCTTGCTTATGTAATATGCTAAGGACCAAGGGCCGCAAACTCGTATACGCTTTAGCGTAATTTAATAAGTTTCCTTGCGAGACGCTCGCCGCATGGCGAGACAACTCGTCTAAAAGATACACCCTTCGGCATTTTTACTAAATCTACCGCCTGGTGCCTAAAACCTATCACCTGGCCCCTAAAATTTAGCGACTTTTCCCCTTAAAAATACTATACTTTTCCCAATCTTTTAGAGGGGAAATGTGGTGTGAATTGATGGATCGTCCAGAGAAAATAACTCCTAGAGTATTGAAAGAATATAAGGTTAAAGGCAGGCATTTTGCCTGTTTGACTGCCTACGACACGCCTTCTGCCAGACTTTCTGATGAGGCCGGTATTGAACTGATTTTGGTGGGTGATTCGCTTGGGATGGCAGTCTTAGGACTCGATTCAACCCGTCCGGTCACCTTTGAACAAATGCTTTATCACACCCAGGCCGCAAGGCGCGGGGTTAAAACGGCGCTTTTCGCAGTTGATATGCCCTATGAAACAATGACACTTCCCGGAGACAAAATTATTAAATACGCTAAGCGATTTGTCGAAGAGGGAGGGGCAGATGCCGTTAAAATCGAAGGCCCTGTTTTTGAACTCATCAGCCAATTGACCGCTTCTAAGATCCCGGTTATCGCTCATCTTGGGTTAACGCCTCAATCAGTATCGGATGAAAAAGGATACAAAGTTCAGGCGAAGACTCAAGAAGAAGCCGAGATTCTTTTGGAAAATGCAAAAAAAGCGGAAGCAGCCGGTGCCTTTGCGCTTGTTTTGGAGTGCATTCCTCTTCAGACAGCTAAAAAGGTAACTGAAAATATAAAAATTCCAACGATTGGTATCGGAGCGGGCCCTTTTTGCGATGCTCAAATCCTGGTATGGCATGATTTGCTGGGATGGGATACGGCGAAGAAATTTAAATTCGTGAGACGTTATTTGAGTTTTGGCGAAGAAGCGGTTAAGGCTATCCGCCATTTTAAGCAGGATGTCTCATCAGGCAGCTTCCCCAATGAGGATGAAAGTTTTGGGACGAAAGAATTGTTATGAAACCGCTTGGTGATCAAGAAAAGAAAAAAATACTTATTGCAAGTCATGAGAGTGACGAGATCTCTTTAATCGAATCCCGCCTTATGGCTCGCGGATATGAAGTCCAGGCAGCTGAGTCCAGCATCGAAGTCGTTCAAAAAGTGAATCGCAGCCATTTTGATTTAATCTTATTAGATTCCAAGATGGAAGAAGTGCGTCATACGGAACTGGCAGCACTTTTACGAAAGCGCTCCGTTTTACGGGCAGTTCCTATCATTATGATCGCGGATCGAAATAATATCGCGTCTCTTATCTCAAGTGTTGAGAGAGGATTTGATGATTTTTATATTCGCCCTATTGATCCGTTATCGTTACAGCTCAGAGTAGCTCTCAATATCCGCCGGGCGGAAGAAAGGCTTGAAACGAATCCCTTAACTCAGCTTCCAGGAAATGCCTCTATAGAAAAAACCATCCGTCATTTAATGGATCGGGGGGCTATATTTTCTGTGATCTACGCGGATTTAAATTATTTCAAAGCGCTGAATGATTATCTGGGTTATAAAAAAGGGGATGATGTGCTTAAGCAAACAGTTCATATTTTAGAAACCAACGCCAAGCATTTTGTGGGCCGAATCGATTCTTTTGTCGGTCATGTAGGCGGTGACGATTTTATTTTGATCGTTTGCCCAACGGTTGCGGCAGATCTGGCTAAGTCAATTATTCGAGATTTTGACCGCATCATACAAAGTTATTATCCTATCGAAGTAAAAGAGCAGGGATATATTGAAGTAAAAAACAGAAAAGGTGTTGATGAAAAATTTCCTTTAGCCAGCATCGCCCTGGCAGAGATATCGAACGAGTATATTCCTTTTCAAACTTCAAGCGAGATCGCCAGCCGCCTTTCGGAGGTAAAAAAATATCTAAAAGCTCAAACCGGCAGTTATTATTTGAAAGACCGCAGAGGCCAGCCGTTTATTTCGCTGGATGAAGCAGAAACTGCCCTCCAACCCCTTCAAAAGGAGGCGGCCGAACCTTTGGGGCAGATGCTGCTTAAGGCCGGATTGATCAACGAAGCCAATCTCGAAAAGGCTCTCACCATGCATTTTAAAACGGGTCAGCATTTGGGCCAAGTGCTTGCCTCAATGAAAATTATTCCGCCGCAGGAAATAGGCCGCATGCTTGAGAAAAAGCTCGGGATTCCTTACGTGCCCTTAAGTTTTTTTGAACCGAAGGACGATATGCTGGAATTATTCAGCGGTAATTTTATATCGTCCCGCCAAGTGGTTCCTCTAGAGTATAAAAAGAACAAGAAAAATAAGGACATGCTTTATTTAGGGATGATCGACCCCCTCAATCAGGAAATTATCCAAGAAGTGGGGGAGATCACAAAAAGCGATATTAAAAGCTGTTTAGTTTTAGAAGACGAATTTGAGGATTATGTATCTCGATTTTATAAGTAGCTTACCAAGACTTAGCTCGATACAATTAAGCAAAAAGGGGTGACATAAAAAAAATGAAAAAGCAATTTCAGATTATTAGTTTTTTGCTAATCGGATTATTTTTAATGACAAGCTGTTTTAATCCTTTTACTAAGGAAGATAAGGGAAGGTTTGTGACTGATGAGGAAGGAAACGTGACCTTTGTAAAAGGCGAAGAGAAAGAAATAGAGAAAAAAAAGGAAGATGAAATGCAAAAGAAGGAAAATTTAGAAAAGGTAGCCGTTATTAATACTAGCAAGGGTACGATTGTTTTTAAATTTTTTCCAAACGATGCCCCTGAAACAGTTGAAAATTTTCAGAAATTAACCAACGAGAAATTTTATGATAATTTAAAATTTCATCGTGTCGTTCCCAATTTTGTGATTCAAGGCGGCGACCCTAATGGAGATGGCACCGGAGGCCCCGGCTATAAAATTCCTGCCGAATTTAACCCTCGCCCGCATCTAGAAGGAACAGTAGCTATGGCCCGCAGTCAAGATCCTGACAGTGCCGGGAGTCAATTTTATATTTGTTTGGACGCATTGCCTCAACTTGATGGAAAGTATACGGTTTTTGGGCAGGTCACTGATGGCCTAGAGATCGTTCATGAGATCGCTGTAGGCGATCAAATAGAATCAATAGTTATTGAGGAGCGGGAAGTACCATTCTAATAGAACTGAGATCTAAGATCTGCCTGCCCGCCTCAGGCGGGAGAACTAAGAGATAGAAATATGGGTGTTGAAGACTATCCTGATATAGAGTCCTTTCATAAGCTCCCTAAGAAATTAATTATCAAGGCGGGCGATACAGATGTTACCGCTGGTGGAGATGCCGGGCTTTCCGGAATTGTAATTAATAATCTGGGCCAAGCGGTTCAAAAAATTGAGGTTTTTTTAGTTCTTTTTAACGAGAACAACATTCCCGCTGAACACTTACGTGCCGAACCCGATCCTAATAGACTGACCCAAGGTGGTTTGGGTTCTTTTCGTTTTATTCTAAAGGGTAAAAATAAGAAAATTTCTAACTACTATCTGCATGCTCGCTGGGAATATGTTGATCAAGGGTGGGAGTGAGCTCAAAAAACTGAAAGTTTTTTTGAGCAGTGAATAGCCGTTAGTGAATAGTGAATAGTGAATAGTAAAAAAATAACACCGAAGACAAGACCGCCAGATTTTTAATTTACTAATAAAATGTTAAAAAGAGCTAGAAGAGCGAAAGTTTATAAATTCCCCGAGGGTTTCTTGTGGGGGAGTGCCACCTCATCCTATCAGGTAGAAGGGGATATTTATAATTGTGATTGGGCTGATTGGGAAAAAGGGCATATCCGAAATAATGATCGTGCCGGCAAAGCTTGTAATCATTTAAATTTATACACCCAAGATTTTGATTTGGCAAAATCTCTCGGGCATAACGCTCATCGACTTTCATTGGAATGGAGTCGTATTGAACCTGAAGAAGGTGTTTGGAACGAAGCGGCCTTGGACCATTACGCGTGCGTTTTGGAAAGTTTGAAAGCCCGAGACATTGAGCCCATGGTAACACTGCACCATTTTACGAATCCCAAATGGCTTGGAAAATACGGTTATTGGACTTCTCCCGAAATGCCCAAGTTTTTTACGCGTTTCGTAAAAAAAGTTGCTGAAAGACTACTTCCTCTTTCTAAATTTTGGGTCACTTTAAATGAACCCGTTCTGGTAGCCTATATGGGGTACATGGAAAACAGCTGGCCTCCCGGAAAAGCTGATTTCAAAGAGGGGATGAACGCTTTTTATCATATGATAGAAGCTCATGCTAATGCCTACCACGCACTGCATGAAGAGGCTGAGAAAAAGAATTTGAAAGTCATGGTGGGTGTCGCGAAACACATGCGGATCATTGATCCTAGTCATTTCTCAAATCCAATGAATCTTTTGATTTGCTCTGCAAGAAGTTTCTTTTTTAATAAGCTTTTTCTGGAAACTATTCATACAGGGTCTCTTCATCCTCCTTTTAGCCCGCGTCAGCCTGTTCCATGGGCTAAAGGAACACAGGATTTTATCGGTCTCAATTATTACACTCGGGACCACATAGCTTTTGATTTTAAAAAACCCTCATTTCTTTTTGGGAAAGATATAAAGAAGAAAAATATTCCGAGATCTGCCATGGGTTGGCAGATCTATCCGAGAGGTCTTTTTCGTCTTCTGAAATATCTTAAAAAGTTTAAGCTTCCCATTTATATAACCGAAAATGGAATTGCCACCCAAAATGATGACGAAAGAATAAAATTTATTCGGGATCATTTAAAACAGGTAGTGCATGCTCTCAAAGAGAAGGTTGATGTGAAAGGCTATTTTTATTGGTCCCTAATGGATAACTTTGAATGGCTCGACGGTTTTGAACCTAAGTTTGGACTTCTTGAGGTGAATTATGATACCTTTCGGCGTACAATTAGACCAAGCGCAGAGGCCTACAAAGGTATCTGCCAGACGAATGAATTAAAGATTAACTGATAAAAATGAGAAAACAATCCCGCGATCAATTAAGAAAAAGAAAATCGTACGCGCAGGCTATTGTAGTCGGCATTTTTACTACAATTGCTTTCATGGGAGTCACTCTCTTTTTGTGGTACGCGGCGCGCCTCAAGGATGAAACAGCGTGGGCGCTTTCGATTCTTTTTTCAACGATGCTTTCTATTTTGCTCGGCATCCTCTCGGGTGTCGTTCGATTTCATAACCATAATCTAGGAGTCTTAATCGAGGAAAGAACGCATGAATTAGAAAGTAAGAATAAGGAACTGCTGATACAAACAGCTAAAG
>CAZLUT010000026.1:0-24388 GCA_964562805.1 uncultured bacterium
TCAGGAACAGTATCAGACGTATTTAACAGAAGTCACCGCTGCATCGCTTGGTGAAAAAGAAGCCCGCGAACAAATGCTTCGTAATTATGAAAGCGACTTTGATGGCGGCGATACCAATATGACAAATGTCTTTGCTCCGGCAGGTGATTTTTTGCAGATCGAAATGGAAGGTGTGCCGGGTGAGCTTGAAGACTTCTCGGTTAATCGTTATGAAATAAAAGAAGGCATTTTGCGCGGCAGGTTGACCTATGAAGAAGGGGCTGGGATGGCGAGTGTTATTCCCGGAAGAGAGACAATTTTTGTCAACGTTATAAAGAGAGACCGTCAGGAAGCAGCTGAGAGATTTGAAGATAATAACCCCAATGTTTCTCCAACCCAACAGTTTCCATTTAAAGGTGCAGACCCTAATGCTCTCATGCCTACGAAGGATCAAGTTATTCAAGCAATTCAGGAAGGTGTTTTGATTTATGATCGAGATGGCAGTCTTGAATATGTAGCAGGCACTCAGGAACAGTATCAGACGTATTTAACAGAAGTCACCGCTGCATCGCTTGGTGAAGATAGAGCTTTTAAAGCACGCGTTTCATATATTACAGGACTTATTGCTGAAAATAATCCATGGGTTAAATTAAAGATTGATTCCAATGTGCTGAGTTTGGATGGAGTAACAGAAGCGGTTGGCACTAGTGTCACAGAGCTTGATAAAGTTGGTTTAAATGTTGATGCTATGGCCAACGCATTGAGCGCAGGTTTAAAAACGCTTCGTGGAAATAACGTTCCCATCGATTCTGATGCTGATTTTACTGTTGCCATGCAAACGATTGTTGATGCTGCTACCGCCCAATCATTGGGTGAAGATATCCCTGATGCGATCCTTAATTTCCGCGAACAAAAAGATGCTATTGCCAACGCAAAGAACGCGTTTGGATTTACAGATATCAGCGGTATTTATTTTAATGATTTTGCTATCGAAGAAGGATTGAAAAACGGAGATTTAGATCTTACTAGGAACGAAAATGGAGCGCCTCAACTTACTTTATTGGTAGAAGAAGAAGCGCCTAGCATGTTAGACGTTATTCGTTTCTTCAGAAAAAATATAGATAGAATAGCAAACGATAGAACTACAATCGACGGCCGGCCTGGTTTTGTAGTCGCCGGTATTCCTTATACCTATCCTCAAATCGAAGAAAAATTGAGAGCAGGAGATTTTAGGTTTTTAACAAATGCGGATGGAACACCTTATATCACAACAGGTTCGGCAGCAGCCGCGTTGGTAGCGGACTTTGCGACTCTGAAAGATGAGTTTGTCAATCCAGTCAAACAAGATTTGATCAGCGTTGATGATGTTTTTTATACGGAAGGCATGGTCAATAGAGGCCTAGAACTGGGAGTTTTTCAAACAACTGAAGAGCAAAAAGGCCAGATCACCGTCGCTTTAGCTGAAGGCATTACAGCCGAAGTTGCCGCCCAGTCGCTGGGTGCAGCTCTTGTTGATACGGCTCAACAAAGACACTTAACAACAGAAGATCTCCAAGGTCTTGGATTGAGTGATCTAGAGCAATTGGCAGCAGATTTAGAACATAGGGAAGCTTTTGTAATTGATCAAATAAAAAGCGCTGAAGAGGCGGGATTACGGCAAGTTGTAGAAAAAGAGCAAGGAGTTGATTTCGACGCCCTCGGCTTCAATCTTGGATTTAATCGTAATTTTGTTAAAGAGCAAATCGAGTCTGTTACTGCCCAGTCGTTGGGTGGTCGGTGGATAATAGGAATTATTGAAGCCTCTGCGGGGGAGAGGATTGAGAATTTCGCAGCGCGATTATTGGAAGAACAAGCTAAATCTGAACGGAAAGGCGATGTTCTTGTTCGCGGAAGATTTGGCGGAATCGTAATTGAAGTCGATGGTACTAAGAATATAGAGGAAATCGTCGCCGAGTACACCGAAAATCTTCGTGCGGTGGAAGTTGCTGAAACAGCCGAAGAACTAGCTGCGCGAGCGCCTCTTGCAGATCTTCTGGGAAGTGTTGCGCCAGCTGTCATGTCTGATTCTGTAAAGGATGCTTTGGCTGAGATTGGAGTTGATTCGTCCGAAAATCCTATTTTTGCTAACGAAGTTATAAATGCCGCAATAAAAATATTAAGCCCTGATTATGGGAAGCCGGTTACCAGGAAAGCAACAGAACTTGTTCTAACCGAGGAACAATCAGCTAAAGCACAAGTGTTAACAGAAATTTTTCAAAATCAATCCGAGGTAAGCTTGGAAGATTTTAGACAAACATTTGTTCAAATTTTTGATGATGTTCCCATGGTTCGAAGCCCCGAAAGGGCAACGGTTATTTTGGATTTACTCAAGACCGCCGGAATTACTGATCCCTACCAAAACACAAGAGAAACCAATCTTATTATTCAGCAGGCTGTAAAAAATATCACCGCCCAGTCGTTGGGTGAAGATATTCCTGATGCGATCCTTAATTTCCGCGAACAAAAAGATGCTATTGCCAACGCAAGGAATGCGTTTGGATTTACAGATATCAGCGGTATTTATTTTAATGATTTTGCTATCGAAGAAGGATTGAAAAACGGAGATTTAGATCTTACTAGGAACGAAAATGGAGCGCCTCAACTTACTTTATTGGTAGAAGAAGAAGCGCCTAGCATGTTAGACGTTATTCGTTTCTTCAGAAAAAATATAGATAGAATAGCAAACGATAGAACTACAATCGACGGCCGGCCTGGTTTTGTAGTCGCCGGTATTCCTTATACCTATCCTCAAATCGAAGAAAAATTGAGAGCAGGAGATTTTAGGTTTTTAACAAATGCGGATGGAACACCTTATATCACAACAGGTTCGGCAGCAGCCGCGTTGGTAGCGGACTTTGCGACTCTGAAAGATGAGTTTGTCAATCCAGTCAAACAAGATTTGATCAGCGTTGATGATGTTTTTTATACGGAAGGCATGGTCAATAGAGGCCTAGAACTGGGAGTTTTTCAAACAACTGAAGAGCAAAAAGGCCAGATCACCGTCGCTTTAGCTGAAGGCATTACAGCCGAAGTTGCCGCCCAGTCGCTGGGTGCAGCTCTTGTTGATACGGCTCAACAAAGACACTTAACAACAGAAGATCTCCAAGGTCTTGGATTGAGTGATCTAGAGCAATTGGCAGCAGATTTAGAACATAGGGAAGCTTTTGTAATTGATCAAATAAAAAGCGCTGAAGAGGCGGGATTACGGCAAGTTGTAGAAAAAGAGCAAGGAGTTGATTTCGACGCCCTCGGCTTCAATCTTGGATTTAATCGTAATTTTGTTAAGGAGCAAATCGAGTCTGTTACCGCCCAATCCCTTGGCCAAAGTATAGAGGATGCCCGGTCTAAATTTAGCGAAGCCCAAAAAAAGTTAAACGCAAGCCGCAGGAATGTAGATAGCCCCTTTGTTCGTTTTGGTTCTAATCAGCAAGTTGTGGAAGCTAATATAGCGGAACAGAGGGATCGCCAAAACTTTATTCTGGCTGGAACAGATCTCCTTGAATTATTAAATGCTCAAGTAGAGGTGGAATCAGACAAAGATAAGCTTGCCGAGTTACGCCAGGAAATTATTAGCACTGAAGAAATTATATCCGCCCAATCATTGGGTGTTTCAGAAATATTACAAAAATTCAATTCTGCATTTAATGACGCTCGTATTAGAGCTGAGATTAAAGCAAAAATCGGTCTACAGGCTTTCTTAGATCTTATGGGAGTTCCAAATCCGGCGTTTGTCCGGTTTACGATAGCAGAAGCTGAAAAATTTGCTGCTGGCGGACAAATAACCGAAATCCGAAAGGCCGGGCAATGGGATATAGATCCAGCTACTTTTGATGCGGTAGATTCCGGAGGCAACGTTCTTCTTAAAGCTGGAACTTGGAAAAGTAACGATGGGGGCAGCCTTTATTCAGTTGCTTTTGGTAAGTCTCTTGGCGTTTCAGAAATATTACAAAAATTTACCACCGCATTTAATAATGCTCTTACTAGAGCAGAGATAAAGGCAAAAATTGGCTTACAAGATTTCTTGGATGCTTTAGGAGTTCCAAATCCGGCGTTTGTCCCGTTTACGGTAACAGAGGCTGAAAAATTTGCTGCTGGCGGACAAATAACCGAAATCCGAAAGGCTGGGCAATGGGATATAGATCCAGCTACTTTTGATGCGGTAGATTCCGGAGGCAACGTTCTTCTTAAAGCTGGAACTTGGAAAAGTAACGATGGGGGCAGCCTTTATTCAGTTACTTTTGGTCGGTCGCTGGGCGCTCAAGAAGCATTAGCTGAAATTGGAGCTTTAAGAAACCAAGAGAGTTTAAGTCTTGACGATATGAATCGCTTGGTTGAACTATCAGGTTCAGATAATGGAGTAGTAGGTGCCCGGTCTGCTCAAGCGCTTGCCGGCCGTCGTGACCGGCATTTTGAGATAAGTGATGACATGCTGGCCAATATTGAACAAGTAGAAAAAGAAATAGAAAATTTATTTAAAAGCCAGGGCTGGGCGATGCCCGCGAGGCTGAAGGCGGCTTTTAATCGATTGCTGGAAACCGCTGATCAAGGAGATTATCACGACTCCTTACATTCACTTAGAGTTACACTTGCTACAGCAAATGATTTAAACGAGCTGTTTGCTAAAGGCATTCCTGCTTCCATCCAAGATCAAGCAGAAACTTTTCCTGAACTTGGCATCTTGTCGGCGCATTATCTTGATTTTGATGTTGTTTTGAATGGCCCGGTTGACTATGACCAGCACGAGGATCGCAGTAAATTAAGGTTGGGTGAGGTAATGGCAGGCTTGGGTTATAGCGTGCAGGAATCAGGGGTAGCACAATCAATCATTGATTTTACCAAGATGACCCAGAGCCCTCAGGAAACGGCAGCAGCTATGAACGAGAGTTATGCTGACGCCGGACAATTTCTTTCTAACATGGGAAAGATTATTGCCAACAATGATCTTCAAACGGCAATGGGATCTCACCGGTATCTTGAAATGGAAGAGGGTTTAGTGAGGGAATTTTTAACCAACCACAGCTCGTTGGTCGAAAGAGGTGAGACCGAAAGAGCCGCCAACGCTCCTCTTATTAAAGCCGGTTTAAATCCGGACAGTTCGGTCTTTGATCTAATAAAAGGCACTGGATATTTTGCTGACAACATTGCAAAAGCGCGCTTCCAGGAAGTAAATGATGTCTATGCCGCACTTCGTGTTTCAAACCCTTACCAAATGAACCAGGATATCAATCTAGCTTTTCTTAGAAAAATGGGTGAGCTTTATCAAAAAGTAGATGCGGGCACACCTTTAACAGAATCCGAATGGAAGCAAGTCAGCAATCTATCCAACGCTTTTGATATGGCCCATATGGGCCAGCTTTTGCTGACCTTAGACAGCATGGTAAGGGGCGAAGGCATTTTAACCGAAGCGCAAACAGCTCTTTTGGATGAACGGCAAAATGATCTGGCTTATTCGAATCTAGTGGCCCGAATAAAAGCTTATCCGGCTTATCAAGAATCAATTGCTCCGGCTGATTTATTGCTTACAGCGGCGGCAGATGAAGAAATAGCGCGCGGACGTTCTCTCGGGGATTCTTTAAGAAATCTTTTTATATCGAATGAAGGCGAGGCCCGGATCAATCTAACAAACACACTTAAGACTTTAGTTCCTATCGGTGTGGCCATTGCTTTTGTTACAGGATTGATGAGTAGTTTTGGTTTTGTCGGATTGGTGCTTACTTTCATTTCTGCTTCGCTGCTCGTATCAAAAAGCGCTGATATGTTTGAGAAGGTTGGAGAAATATTCGATGAGATGGGCCTTGATAAAGTCGCAACCATTTTTGACTCGGCAGGAAGTTCGATTCCTGAATTCGTAACTGGTATTTTTGCAGGAGGCATGCTTGCCAAGGGAATCATAGGGAGCTGTGTTTTCAATCCTTTCATTACAATGGGCACTTTAGCTATTTTTGGGATCTTTACTCATGCAAAAAAAATTGCAAAAGCAAGACAAGCCGAAACAGAGGAGCAAAGGGAGGAAAAGAAAGGGTTTCTTTACTACATAGCGGACATTGTACTAGGCTCAAATTCGTTTAATGTCGGTTTTCTTGGCGCTATTTTAGTTTTAACCAAAGGTATCGGTGTCGGAACGGCACCCATCCTTACAAGTGCCGCGTTTTCGCCGTTACTGATGTTTGTGGCAGTTGCGCTAACCGCTCTAGTTACGGCATACAAAGCAAAACTTGATCAAAAATATGATATAGGAAAATTAAGCCGAGGTGAATTGATTAATATGCTGCTGCCGGTGGCTAATGTTGTTTTTGCCGCTCTTTTTTCAGTTGCCGGGCTGTTTACAACTGCTCCGATCGTTGTTGGAGCGATATTAGTAGCTACCGGCGTTATTTTGCCTACTTATTATTCGGTGGCGTTAAGCGAGGGGAAGGCTAAAGAGGAGGTTAAAGAGAAGCTTTCCATCAGAGAAAGGATGCAGGGATTTGCTGCGGGGATAGTGGAAAATCGAGTTAATATAGGAAAGTTGATTGGGATAGGGGCTGTTGCGATTATTGGCATTTGGTTATCATCAGATATTGCGGTTGCGGCGCTTCGCCAGGCAACAGTCGGCACTTTTGGCCTGGCCGAAACAGGGCGGGTTGGCGGGTTGCTCGCTGCTATGACGTCATTTCCTGAAGCGATGCTTTCCTTTAAAAAATTTAAGCGGCTTGACCGGCTGTATAAAGTTCCGGCAGCTCCTGAACCTCTCGAAGAACCCTTGGCTTTACCGGGATTTTTGGCTATTCCTGACAGCGCTTTGCCCGGTCAGCTTGTAGCCGCAGCCCCTGAAGAAAAGGTGCGCGGGAAATCTTTAGGCGCTGTACATATGAGCATTGAAAATTTAAAAGAGCTTGCGAATCAAATTGCTAACAATCCTAAGGGATATAATGTTCCAGTAGTGGGAAGAACACCTAAAACTCCCACAATGAATCAGATTTATCAAAAAACAAAAACTGCTGAGAAGTATCCGGAGGTTTCAAATATTGATGATTTAAGAAAATATTTGAAACCGGTTCTCTCTAAAAATAAAAAGCGTTATACCTTTAAACGCGTTACCCCGCTTCGAGACACAATTAATAACATGTTGGGAGGTGTATTAGATCCTTTTCTAGAATTTCTAGATACTGGTTGGCCGATGGTTATAGCAGGACTTGCTTGGGGAGTATATATTCCGGGGGCTATTGTTCAAACTGTGACTGCCTCCCAGGGAGCTGGCGCTGAAATTGCCAGTCCGATGAGCGGAGCTTTGATAACAGCTTTAGCAGCTTCGTTGTTGGTCGTGCCAAAAATTGTCGTTGGGTCCCTACAGCTGTTTCAGAGAGCTCAAAGAGCCCTTGTGCCGATAGACGTTGCCACTCCATTGAGGCCGCGGGCAGCAGCAGCCCCTGAAGAAAAGGTGCGCGGGAAATCTTTAGGCGCTGTACATATGAGCATTGAAAATTTAAAAGAGCTTGCGAATCAAATTGCTAACAATCCTAAGGGATATAATGTTCCAGTAGTGGGAAGAACACCTAAAACTCCCACAATGAATCAGATTTATCAAAAAACAAAAACTGCTGAGAAGTATCCGGAGGTTTCAAATATTGATGATTTAAGAAAATATTTGAAACCGGTTCTCTCTAAAAATAAAAAGCGTTATACCTTTAAACGCGTTACCCCGCTTCGAGACACAATTAATAACATGTTGGGAGGTGTATTAGATCCTTTTCTAGAATTTCTAGATACTGGTTGGCCGATGGTTATAGCAGGACTTGCTTGGGGAGTATATATTCCGGGGGCTATTGTTCAAACTGTGACTGCCTCCCAGGGAGCTGGCGCTGAAATTGCCAGTCCGATGAGCGGAGCTTTGATAACAGCTTTAGCAGCTTCGTTGTTGGTCGTGCCAAAAATTGTCGTTGGGTCCCTACAGCTGTTTCAGAGAGCTCAAAGAGCCCTTGTGCCGATAGACGTTGCCACTCCATTGAGGCCGCGGGCAGCAGCAGCCCCTGAAGAAAAGGTGCGCGGGAAATCTTTGGGTGAAGACGAGCAGAGAGAGTTGTATTTGAGCGATATTGATTTGGTCGTAGCTGATTTAGCCATAGCATTGAACCGTATCCAAGCCGACAATTTACCCATGGATCAAGGAACCACTCAGAAGGTGGTGATAATTGAAAGTATTTTGGAAACCGGTTTTGAAGAAGAGCCGGAATTAAAAGAGCAGAGCATCAGGTTGATTGAACGAATCAAAGTTGAGCAGGTAAAAGCTATTAATAATGCAATAGTACGGATCGAAGACATCTTGAAAAAAATTGAAGGTGGCCGGGGGTTTAATGAAATGACCGCCGAAGATGAGGAATTTATTTATCAAACTACAGAGGCCTACGGAATATTAGAGGCCCAAGCCGAAGAAATACAAAACATACTTTCTAGTTTTGTCGATCCAATAGCAGAGCGGGCATTTAAAGTTAATCAAGATCTTTACAGTTTAAGAGACGGTTTAAGAAAAGGTGTGTCTTTCGAGAGACAGCTTTTAGAGAAGTATAAAAGGCCGATTAAACCTTCGCGTTATCTAGCAAGGATTAAGAAAGAGTATGCTCTGGGTAAAGCTAGTAGCACTTGGCGCGCGCTCAGAAAAGTTACCGCAATGAGAGGTAGAAACGCGCTTACGCTGCGGGATGAGATCGCCGAAATTCAGAGTTTTCTAAAAGATCCTAATTTTATACTGAAAGATTCTGACCGCGATTTTCTCCGGGCGATCAGTCAAAATTATGAAAATTCTGATTTGGGTAAACAAGCGGCTAAAATACTCGCCGATTATGATAATCGGAAAGGACAAAATAGAGACTTCATCAGCGCAAGAGCGGCTGAAGTGGAAGCGTTTCTTACACGCCAGCCAAATCTCCAACTGTTTGAATCAATGCAATTTACAGACAGCTCCTCTGTATTAATTCAGCTTGGCGAAAATAGTTATTTGGAAATAAGCGCTAATCACATAACGCCCGTTACGATGCGGATAAATGAGGAGGGAAAAAGTGTCCCTCAGTATATTAATTCCAAAGGAGAGCCGGTTACGGACAGAGCTGAGGGTCAGATCGCACTTACAGATAAAAGTATTACGGTCGGCCGCGGCGAAGAGAACGGAATTCAGTTTCCTAATGATCGCACCGTACATCGAGCTCCTCATTTAGAGATTACGCCAATGCAATTTACTAATGGGAGAAAAGGGGTTCAAGTCGAATATAAGGGGCCGGAAGACGGTAATGGATATTTTCTAAAACAGTACGAGCACGAAAGCGAAAACGAAAGTGCCTATGGTCTTGATAATAATTTGATGCAGAACACCCCCGAATTAGCTGAGCTCATAGCCATTGGACAACGGGCAATACTTTATCAGGAACCGCTAAGCGACGAAGAACGGCAGATAGTAGAAGGTATGCGCTCCAAATATATTTTAAACGACCTTTTTGTACCAAGAATAGAGGAAATTTTAAAAGCAGATGAACGTTTAAGAAAAGAAATTATCGGTAGACTTGTAGGAATTAGTTCTGAGGTTCAGAAAGAACCGCTTGACGGCTTAAAAGGAGATATAGCTTTTGCCGAGAGAATGGCGAGTGATTTTTATCCAGCTGAAATCAGAGAGTATTCTAAAGAGAGGGTTTTAGAATTTGTTTCGCAAAGAATAGCTGTTGATACCATTCGAGCGTCATTTGAGTTGCGGGGAAGATTTGGCTTACTAGAGGGAGGTCAGTCTCTTTCAGATGGTGTTAGGCAATGGGCAAGTGACGTTGGGTTGGGTACCCCGACGTTTAGTTCGGAAAATGAAGAGAAACTACGTAAAGCTATTGAGATTGCAGAAAAAAATAATTTGTTGGTATTGAGAACCTTAAGACAACTCGAAAGCAAAATATTGGGAGAGGTAATACCTTTTGTACCGCCAGAAGCCCGGCAAGTAGCTGTGGCCGCCGCTCCCGAAACGGTTAAAACTCCCAGAAGACTTGCTCCGGTTGCAGCTAAGTCATTAGGGCTTGATAAAGCGCTTGAGGTTTTTCTCATTAATAATTTAGATATTCCGGTCACAGAAATTCAAGCACTAGGTCCTCTTGATGAGCAGGAGATCGCGAATTTCTTAGACGCCAATCGGGATAACATAGAAGTAATCAAAGTAAGACTCGATGCAGCGTTTGAAAGGGCAGTTCGGCAATTAGACCAAGCTCAGGTTGCGGAATTTGTTGAGAATGTTGTAAAAGGAGATCTGCGCCAAAGTATCCCCGAGCTTACTCAGGAAATTGATGCATTAATGGAAGAGCAGTTTGGACTGGATGATGTCTTATCCGAAGAAGCTGTCTCAGAAATTCAGGATGTATTATTGGGTTCTCGGCCCGCTACTCAGGCAGTAGATCAGTTCACTGAATTAAGCGGC
Organism: uncultured bacterium; assembly: GCA_964562805.1. Classification (GTDB taxonomy): domain Bacteria; phylum Omnitrophota; class Omnitrophia; order Omnitrophales; family CAZLUT01; genus CAZLUT01. Next base: position 10,442 of record CAZLUT010000026.1, read on the forward strand.
TTGCAGGCTATGATGCTCGAATATCCGGAAGTTACCGGAATGGTTCTCAATCAGTGGGAGAAAGATCTCGGGCTATTTGAAAAAGTAACTCGCCAGGACTTTGAAATACACGCGACAATCACAACAACACAGATTACTCCTAAAAGATTGCAGGCCATGATTGGTGTTGTCGGAGGTGAAAATTTTACAGCCACTTTCTTGTTGTCAAAAGAAGAAAAGCAGAGCCCGGAATTTCAGGAACTTCGAAAATTTATTGCTGATTATAATAAAATTTATCCAGGCTCGATTAAAATCGGAAGAACAGCTGCCGAAAGAAATAAAGCCAACATAGCTGCCCGTGATGTTGATTCAATACTGTATGACGAAGCGGGACACGTGGTAGTAGCAGGTGATGGGCAATTAGCCGCTGATATTAGCCAGAAGGCCGTAGCCAAGAATCTGCCTATTGCTTATGTGCCGACGGGTGTTAATGAATTAGATTCAACAATCTTGCAAGTAGTAGCTCGTGCCGCCGGGATCGATAGTGTTACAGGAGCTACTAAGTATATCCAAGAAAAATTGGGAGATATGGTCCAAATCAAAACCGTAAATGGCCAAAATGTAATTATTCCTATAGTTACAAGGATATTAGAGAAGTTTCAAAATGATATGAAAGCTGCGGTTGCTCAAGCAATTGCAGCGTAGTTTGCACTAGAAGCGCCAAGAGCGCTATAAAAAGAAAAAAGTGGAATGAAAAGGATAGTTTGCTTTTTTATTGCCGTTTTTTTCATAGTTTCAGTGTGTCCCAATGCTGAGCTTATAGGGGGTGTGTATGCTTCTCAAAATCAACCCTTACTGAATCTTTTAGAAGAAAATGCGATTGTTGAAAAAGTAGGCGGCATCTTACCGGAACCCGCTTCAGGTAAGCCGGTTGTATTCTTAATTCAGGATATTCATGCCGATTCCGGCGCTCAGCTAAACATTGAAAGAATGATCACTCAAATAGAAGATTTTTATGGTCCTATACGTGTTCTTGCAGAAGGGGGAAGCGGTAAATTTAATGCTGATTTTTTTCTGACCAATCCGAATCCTGATATTGTGAGGTCAATTTTAAATTCCTACGTCGAGCGGGGCGAATTTTCAGGAGCTGAGCTAGCCGCAGCTACCCACCAAACAGCATCAACCTATTTTGGAATGGAAGATTGGAAGCTTTATACCGAGAATCGCTCCTTAATGAGGAAAGGTATTCAAATTTTTCCTGCTATTAATCGGGAAATCCAAAAAATGGAAGAATTTTTAAATGCTAAGGGTGAAATTTTGTTTGCTGATAAATTTAAAAATCTAAGGGCTTACAGGCAAAATTACAAAGCCGGGAAAATTAATTCTTTAGAATACGTAAAAAAGTTGAATCAATATCTAAATAATAAAACTCTATCAGAAGAGGGTTTTCCTTGTATTTTTAAACTGCTTCAAGTTGCCGAAGAATGGACCGAAGACCTAACCCGGAAGGCGGATATTGAAAAGAAAAATCTGATCAGACAAATTGAACAAATCGGTAAATTTACCCCATCCCAATTTTCTGATGCTTACCTGATCGGGGAAGCCGAAAAATTAAATTTCGATCCAGGCAGCATGGCTTATCTTAGCAAAATAGCAAAGTTCGAATCCTTTTTAGACGAGCTGAGAGGAATTCGGTTTGTTGATGAGTTGGAAAGATTTGAAGGGCTTGTCTTGGAGGGGATTAATCAAGATGTTGAATTTTTTAAAATTTGGACTTTATTAGAAAAAATTTCTGCGGTTAAAAAATTAGTGCGTCTTGAGCTTTCCAGGGAGGAAGCCTTAAAAGTCACAGATAATCCGATCCAATATTTACTTCCTGTAATAATGGAAGAAATCAAAGAGCGGTTCTCTGAATTTAAAATCAAGACTAGCCATGAAGGGGCTGTGGCAGAGATTTATATTCCCTTTTATGAAAAGGCTTTCGAACGGGAAGCCGTATTTAAGAACTATATTGGAGATTTTTTAGAAAAGAGCAGCCAACCGCTCGTCGTTCTGGCAGGTGGATTCCATAAGTCTGCCTTAGAGAGTTATATTTCAGCTCAAAAAATAAATTATCTTTCTTTGATACCCAAAATTGAGGGTATCCAGGAGGAGAGTCCTTATTGGGCTCTTATGAGCGGTAATGCGTCATACGCGGAAGCAGATCGTCCCAAAGAGTTCGCTTTGGCGCTTGCAACGGTATTAACTTATCTTTCAAACCCTGAGGCCTTTATCCAATTTCAGGAAAATACCGGCCAAGAGATTATGGATGCCCTAGAACTAGATCGGGCGGAGCTTGACCCCACGGCCTATTTATTGAAATGGGAAGAAAAATTAAATGAAAAAGTAACGGACAAAGAGTTAAAAAAAGAACTTAATCTGGTTATATTTCGTCTCTTAATCCGAACCTTGATACGTGATAGTTCGAATCATAAGTGGTTGAGTGATTCGACCGCTTTTAAACAGCAGCTCACCTTGGCGGCAGGCAAAATTAATGATTTATTCCTACTGCGTGGCCTCGAAATATTTCCAGAAAACGCTATTGGGGAACTTATTGAAGGCTTAAGAGAATTCAAAACTATGCCAGGAGTTGATATTGGTGATGCTCTGCTCCTAGTGGAAGGTGTCCGCCGGGATATTTCTTACAATGAAATGCGGAATCTTTTGTTTCAATACGTAAAAAATGATTCTCGTGACCCAAAATTTAGCGAAGAAGAGATGGTAGAAATCGCGATCAATTATGACACATTAAGCTTTCCAAGAACTCCTGAACTGACCGAAAATTGGGATGCCTTACTGGAAAAGTACAAGGGAAGACAGCTTAAAGATTTTTTAGAGTCAGAGCCTATCAGCGATATTCATAGCCCGGCTTTTGGCCTCGCTAATGATCTTAGAATATCTAATTACGCCCTCGAAACTCCCATTCAAACGATTACAGAAGATTGGACCTATCGCAAGAAGCGCCTGGGAGCGTCTCCTCAAAACCAGTATCAAAAGGGCACTCATGTTCTTAAGCGTAATTTTGGAGAAGGGAAGATTTTGCGCGATAACGAAGATGCGGTCATTGATAGTAATGGTGTAATCTCTGAAAGCGTTCCACGCGTGACACCGCAGGCGGTTTTGTATGAAGTGGTTGAGACAGCTGATCCTGCGTGGTGGAACAAAACAATTTACCAGATGTTATTGGATGCATTCCAGGAGCTAAGGCAGGAGTATGCGATGAAGCGCGAAGTGCTCATTGATGATTCCACATTTGATTTATTCCAGAGCAATTTTAATAATTTGAATTTATCAAAAAAATACTTTTTAAAAGCTTACCCATCAATTGCAGACACATTAGGCAAGGTGTTAACTCCTGAAATGCGGCCGGACCATTACAAAGTCTTGCTGAGCGAATTAAAGAAAAAACTAGAAGAATTAAGCCAAGGTAAGACCGCTTTATTTTCGGTATACCAAGCTAAGCAGGCAGTGGCACTCCATGAAATATTGATGCATGCCATAGCCCTAGGGAAATACCGGCAAGATATTAGTCGAGCAGTTAGTGAACGGGAGGTGAAATTGTTTGATAAAAGGATTTCCCGCCTTCAAGGCATTGCCCGAGAAATCGCGGGCTTATCGTCCGAAGAATCCTATGACACGCTCAAAAAATGGGCTGCCGAAAAAAAAGTAAACATGGAAGACTTGTGGGCTTATTTTCGGGGCTATAATTACAGGTTTAGGTATCAATTAAAATTAGTTTCGGATCAAAATTATGATGAGAGAATGATGGGAAGTACCGCGTGGGTTTATCGTCATGTAAGTCAAATTCGTTTATCGAAGCAAACTCTCAAAAATCTACCCGAACTGCCGGATGACTTTAAAAACACTTTAATATGGAAAGGCTCTAATACAATTTATTTTTTAAAAGAGAAGTTAGACCAGTTGGGTGATTTAATTGAGGAAAAACCAGAAATTGGAATCAACATCGCAAAAGCGGCAATTGATCATTTGCGTGAGGAATTCGAACACACCGCACCTCTAGGGTACTATACTTTATTTGTTCCTTCCGATGAAGAGTATAAGCAATATCTGCTGCAGCTCTTAAAAGGCAAAGGGTTCGATCGCAGCGAGGTCGAACTCTTTCTAAGACGTATTGATCTAAAAGAGAGAAGTTATCGTAATCGCACCGATAATGAAGAAGCAATTATCCGTTATAGAATAGCAGGCGATACTTTAGAAGAGCTGGTTAAGCATTACGCGAATTATTATGTTGGTCTAATTGGTTTAGATGGCGATATGAGCCCTTATCTTTTTAGGGCCCGGCTTCATCACCATTTTTACAATGCTGCAGCGAATACTTTTTGGGGATTAGCAGTTATTCGCCCGGAAGATGCTACGGGTGCCATGGCTTCCTACGAAGGACAGACCATACTTACCGCCATTGAGAAAGAAGCAACAAAGCTTTATCGCAAACTACATTCGGCAAAAGGTGCAAGTCTTGGCATCTTAGTGCAAGGCGAAACCGTCGAGAAGATGGTTGATTTATTTATAGAAAAGGAAAGTCCATCAATGTCAATTTCAGCTATTGACAATATATATACGGGGCGAAATGAGCTGAGTGAAATGACCGTAAATGATATTCTAGAAATTGATAATCGGGATAGACAAAGAACCGTCCAAGAAGCTCTCAATAAGTGGCTTGCTGGCCAGATTTCCCTCGAAGGTCTTGAGGAGGAATTAGGCGTTAAGGGCGAAGATGAAGTGCGGACGGAATTTAGACAAATACTGGAAGAAGAGTTTCCCGACCTTTTTGCTATTGAAAGCAGACGAATAGCAACTGGTAAAAGCCTTGGGATTATTGAGAAATTTTTTAACAAGACTCCTGAATTAAAAGCTGGGCAAAATCAGTTGAGCGATGATATTCAAAGCTTTTTATCACAGACTCAATTTTCAAAATTAATCACTAAAAACAGCTCTTTGCTGGCGCGTCCGGCAAGCATCTACTACCTTCCGGCTGAAGCGCCCCAAGATCCGTCAGAGTTACGGGAAATTATCGAATTAATAGAAGAGAATCAAATGGTAACATTGTTTGAAGTGGAAGCAGGCCCGCTTAAAAGGCCTTTCCGCCTGATAGAAGTTAAAAATCAATTGTCAAAAGAGAAATTATCTATTGAATTACGAACAAATTTGCTGAGCCGCGTGTCAATTAAGAGAGTGCGCAATCTCAATGCATTGCAAGACCGTCTTAAGAAAGATGTCTCGAAAAATGTAAAGGAAGCGAAGGGAGTAGTTATCTTTGGGGAGGAGGAATGGGTTGAAACAGAATTGCCGCCGTCAGACGATGTGGTTTATGTCATGATGGTTAAAGGCGTTAGTGAGTTTGGATGGCTGGATCAAAAAATGCAGGAGATTGGTTTTATTCTTTCAGGGTTAAGCACCGAGGAAGCTCAGAAGTTTCAGGAAAATTTATCAAGCTATGGGATTGGTTTTGAAAAAACAGAGCGGGGGACAATTGTCCGGATTAAAGACCTAGAGACCCTTCTTAAGCAAATCACACAAGAATTTAACGCCGCCAGAAGCCGCGCCATAGCTGCTTAAATTAAATCTAGTTGTAACCGCGCCAGACAGACAAAAGGTATTTTTACTCAACGCTCATTACGCCCCAGCGAGGCTTCAATCGCTCGGACTCCAGCCTCGTTTTTTAACCCTGCAAACTCGGCTTTCGTACGTGCTAAAAATACCTTTTTCCTGCCTGACCCTCGTAGATGGCAATACAGACAGCTCAGGTCAAGGAAGGAGAAGGGATGCCACTTTAAAACAATTAGCGCACTTTGCGGAGACGAGGAGATCCTCCGCCATTTTAATGGCGGATAGCTCTGAGCGGAGCGGCGCGTTTTGAAGGGGCATTACTTTTCCTTTCTCACTTGTTGGGTGAGCTTAGTTTGAGTTAGCTCGTAACTACATGTGGTCATTGACTTTTTAACTTTCCTGAATAGACTTAGAGCATGGAAAAAGACATTCGATTTACGGAGAAAAAAGTGGACGAGTCATGGAAAGACGAAGTTTCTAAGCAAGGTGAAAAAGAAGCCAAAAAAGAAACAGCCCGTAAGTCTGAAGAAGCCAAAAAAGGAACCAAGACATCCCTCGAATCACAAAAAAAATTCATTAATTTTTTAATGGGTATCGCTACGCAAGCTCTCTACTTGATGGGAGCTATTGAAGGTGGTCCCGAGCAGGACTTAGAGGGGGCAAAAGAGATGATAGGTATTCTTGAGCTTCTAAAAGAACGTACCACCGGAAATTTGAGTTCCGAAGAGCAGAAAGCGATGGATAAAATTCTTTATGATTTGCAGATGAAGTTTGTTGAACTAACTGAGGCAAGTGTGCCGCCACCCCCACCAAGCTCTTGAACCCTCAAAAAAAGAAAAAACTCGGTAACATTATCCGGGTTTTGATTAGTTTCGTCTTTTTGGGAGCCCTTATCTTTATTTTAAAAGATAAACTTCCTGAAGTTTTACGAGAAATTAAAAACGCAAACCGCGCTTATTTTATATCAGCACTTTTACTTTTTTTATTCCCAATGATGATGCTTTTAGCATATAGGGTGAAACCAATTTTTAAAGTTCAAAAAATTAAATTAAGCTTCTTTTATTTATATTTTCTCCGTTACATTGGTTTCTTTTTTAATAATTTTTTACCCTCAGCTGTAGGAGGAGATTTGGCAAGCGCTTATCTTGTTTCAAGAAAAACAGGTCGGGGCATCGAATCTTTTACGGCAATTTTTATTGATCGTCTGGTTGGTTTTTTTACTATTTTTTTATTTGCTTTTGCCGCTTTCTTTTTTATGCAAAAAGAAATTAATTTACCCTATATTGGGCCTCTTATTATTGGAATTATTATTTTCATGGTTGTTTTACCTTTTTTTCTTTTTTCAAGACGAGTAGCTCGCCCTTTCCAGATTTTGGTTAAATGGCTTCCCAAACCTGTTTTTGAAAAATTAAAAACAATTTATCATGCGATTTATCAATATCGACGTCATCCTTTTACTTTGATCAATGTAACAATTTGTTCTTTACTTTTTCAAGCACTCGGGATTTTTGTTAATTATTTATTAGGACAATCAGTTGGCATCGAACTTCCCCTTTTTAAGTATTTTTTACTAATACCGCTTGTGTGGTTAATTTCAATGATTCCATCTTTAGGAGGGCTTGGTGTTAGAGAAGGCGGATATGTTGTACTTTTTGCAAGTTTCGGCGCCGGTTCTGATAAGGCATTTGCTCTTTCTATTCTTTTCTACAGCTTAACAGTATGCGCAAGCATCATCGGCAGTATTTGTTATCTGTTTGCCGGCAGAGTTTCAAGGGAAGACCTAGAGAAAATGCAGGCTGAGGATATGCAAATTTTAGAAAAGGAGAAAAGGGATGTTGAATAAGGAGCTTTTAAATATCCTTTGTTGTCCTCAATGTAAAGGGGACGTTAAATTAAAGGATGAAAAAATTGTTTGTCAAAATCCTGCTTGCGGGTTGAGGTATCCTATAAAAGACGATATTCCTATTATGCTAATTGACCAGGCGGAGAAACCAAAGACTAGTGAATAGTCGTTAGTGAATAGAGGCTAAGGAGTCTTCGGCATATTAAAAAGGCAAAACTAACTGCCATCAACTAACCACTAACCACTAAACTTATGATTCCAAAAATATATAAGGCACGCCTCAAAAAATTACGTCAGGAATTTAAACGTTCCAAAATTTCAGCACTTTTAATCACCAAATCAGTAAATATTCAATATTTAACCGGATTTAGAGGAGAGGATTCATGGGCACTCGTTACTTCCTCCAAAGTTTATCTCATCTCAGATTTTCGGTATCAGGAGGAAATTAAGAAAGAATTTCCGTGGGTTATTTTGGAGCTTCGCGGCAAAGCCGGTAAAACTATATTTGATGCAGTCCGGCATTTAGCCAGAAAAAATAATGTTAAATGCTTTGGGTTTGAATCACGGAATATAAGTTATGCAAGCTTTCAATCTTTAAAGACTGCGTGCAAAAAAACAAGATTGGTTCCTACCAAAGGGCTTGTTGAAAGTGTAAGAATGGTTAAAGATCCGACAGAGATTAAGGCTCTAAAAAAAGCCGCTCGTATTACGGATAAGACGCTCAGTAAAATGCTTAAAAAAGCGAGAAGAGGCTTAAAAGAGCTGGATTTAAAATATTATGCTGAAAGCCAAATTCGTGAACTTGGCGGTGAAGGCCCGGCTTTTGACATAATTGTTGCTTCAGGGCCGAAAAGCTCTTGTCCTCATGCGAATACGGGTAGAAACACCCTTAAAAATGGGACAGGACTTCTAATTGATATGGGTTCCCGGGTAAATTCCTACCACTCTGACTTGACACGCACCTTCTTTGCCGGTAGCATTTCCGCTCAATTCCGCAAGATTTATGCGGCGGTATTGGAAGCTCAAGAGATGGCACTTAGCGTTATTAGGCCTGGCATCGAGATTGGCGAGATTGATCGGGCAGCACGCAGAGCTCTCGAGCGAAGAGGATTGGCCAAATATTTTGGTCATTCAACAGGACATGGGGTTGGTCTTGAAATACATGAAGCGCCTCTGGTTTTTAGCAGTAATCGTGGTTTGCTAAAAGAAAATATGGTTTTTACCGTAGAACCCGGAGTTTACATCCCTGGTTGGGGTGGAATTCGGATTGAGGATTGCGTTCGAGTAACAAAGACGGGCTCTGAATTGATAACGCATTATCCAAAAAATAAATTAAAGGTTGATTTAGGATTATGAATTTAAAAGAGATTAAAGAAATTTTGGAAATGATGGAAACTCATGGACTTTCTGAGTTTGAATTAGAAAAAAACGGAGTAAAGCTTAAGCTTTCAAAATCAGGTCAAGGAACAGCAATTACTTCGATCCCTCATGCATTTACGGGCCCTGTCGTTGCCCATCACCCCCAAGCTGCCCCTCTTCCGGCAGGGGGAGGAGCTCAGGCTGATGCAGGGAGTGCCGCAGCACCTCAAGATGATGCTAATGTTCATATCGTTAGATCTCCGATGGTGGGTACTTTTTATGCTGCACCCGCCCCTGATAAACCGCCTTATGCTCAAAAGAATGATGAGATTAAAACGGACGATGTGCTTTGCATCGTTGAAGCGATGAAGCTCATGAATGAGATCAAGTCAGAGGTGAGCGGGAAGATTGTAGAAGTCCTGGTGAATAATGGTGAGGCCGTTGAGTTTGATCAGCCGTTATTTAAAATACTGAAAAGCTAATAGGACATCCCCTTTGATATCAAATTTAAAATATAAAGGCTGAAAGTATGTTTAAAAGAATTTTAATTGCAAATCGCGGTGAAATAGCCGTTAGAATTATCCGAGCTGCCCGCGAGCTTGGTATTGAAACAGTCGCTGTTTTTTCAAAGGGCGATAAAGACTCTCTTCATGCTAAATTAGCTGACCAATCTATCTGTGTCGGTAATACCGCGTCATCCGAAAGTTACTTAAATGTACCAGCTATTATTTCAGCGGCTGAAATAGCTGATGTAGAGGCTATTCATCCCGGGTTTGGTTTCTTATCTGAGAATGCCCACTTCGCTGAAATTTGCGAATCTTGTCAGATTAAATTTATTGGTCCTAAGCCGGAGAGTATACGGTTAATGGGCGATAAGGCCTTAGCACGCGAAACAATGATTAAAGCGGGTGTTCCCGTTATTCCAGGTAGTAAAAATGTGATTCACACTCCAGAAGAAGCTTTGAAGCTTGCTAAGAAATATGGATATCCTGTCATCATCAAAGCCAAAGCCGGCGGCGGCGGAAAAGGTATGAGAATCGCTCATAATGACGGGAAACTAGTGAGCGCTTTTATGACAGCGCAGACAGAAGCTGAAAAAGCTTTTGGAAACAAAGAAGTTTATCTGGAAAAATATTTGGAAGACCCTCGACACATTGAAGTTCAGATCTTAGCGGACAGTAAAGGAAATATAGTACATCTTGGCGAAAGAGATTGTTCACTGCAAAGACGTCATCAAAAATTATTAGAAGAAAGCCCTTCACCCAGCCTCAGCGAGAAGCTGCGCAAAAAAATAGGCGATTGGGCTATTAACGCCGCTAGAACAGTTCAATATGAAAACGCGGGAACAGTTGAGTTTTTAATGGATTCAGATGAAAACTTATTCTTTATTGAGATGAACACCCGTATTCAAGTTGAACATCCCGTGACTGAAATGGTTACCGGTATCGATATTATCAAAGAACAAATTAGGATAGCAGCAGGAGAAGCTTTAAGTTTTCGTCAAGAAGATGTACGGTTTGAGGGTGCCGCGATCGAATGCCGTGTAAACGCCGAAGATCCTGATAAAAATTTCATGCCGCAACCCGGAAAAATCGAAAGCATTATTTTGCCGGGCGGCCCCAATGTGCGGGTTGATACCCATATTTATCCCGGTTATCACATACCGCCTTTTTATGACTCAATGATCGCTAAAATTATTGTAAAAGGAAAAGATCGAAATGAAGCAATTCAAATTATGCGCCGCGCGCTTATGGAGACAATGATTAGCCCCATTAAGACTACTATTCCGCTTCATTTAAAGATCTTGAATGACCCTAATTTTCTTAAGGGAGCTATCACGACGCATTATATGGAATCTTTTATGGGTAATACTCCTCAGCTTGAGGAAGAGGCATGAAAATTGTTAATACATTCATTCACATCTTTTCCATTTTCGTTTTTTTAACTCTCGGCAGTTTTTTAATTATTGCAAGTCTTCATCTGATAAGCCAAGAAGATGCACTTCGGGCGGTAACCGAAGTTTACGCGGAGCCCTTGAGAAGTTTGCAGGCCGGATTGATGGGCGTTCTTTTTATTGTTGTTGGGCTCACTTTTGCGAAATTATTTTTGAAAGGAACTCGCGGAGACGATGCTATAATTTTTAAAAGTAAAGGCGGTATGTTAACGGTAACTTCAGAGGCGATTGAAGACTTGGTGCGGAAAGTTATCCGAAAATTTGATGCGGTTAAAGAAGTAAAGATTAAAACGGTTATACAGGACCGATCTTTGAATCTTAAATTAAAACTTACGGTTGTTTCAGGTGTTTTGATTCCTGAGATTGTCGCGGAGGTTCAGAGTGAGGTGAAGCAAAAATTAGAAAGAACTTTAGGACTTTCTGAGAATACTGACATTCAAATCAATGTAAATAAAGTTGCGCTCTCAAGAAAGTTCAAAAAAGAAGCTCAAGAAGCGAAGGAGGATTAGATAGTGACCAAGATAGGTATTTTAACTGGCGGCGGCGATTGCCCTGGGTTGAACCCAGTTATACGTGCAGTAGTAAGAAAAGCTTATTTGGAAGGGTGGGAAGTGATAGGTTTTCGCAACGGATGGAAAGGTATTATTGAGAATGATACTGTCAAATTAGACGATAGAGCTGTTTCGGGAATTTTACATAAAGGTGGAACCATTCTTGGGACCTCCCGAACAAACCCCTATAAAGATGAAAAATCAGGAGATGTAGAAAAGGTTAAGCAAACTTTTAAGAAAAATGATTTGTTTGCGCTGGTCGCGGTAGGCGGCGAGGACACTTTGGGCGTTGCTAATAAATTAGTAAAAGACGGCTTGAATGTTGTTGGTGTTCCAAAAACAATCGACAATGACTTAAACGCGACTGATTATACATTTGGATACGATACCGCAATTAATATTGTAACGGAGTGTATTGACCGTCTACATTCCACTGCGGAATCTCATCACCGGGTTATGGTGGTCGAAATTATGGGGCGTCATGCCGGCTGGATTGCTTTGGAATCAGGCATTGCGGGTGGAGCTGATGTGATTTTAATTCCCGAAGTTCCCGTGCATACTGATGAAATTTGCGCAACCATTAAAAAAAGGCATGCGAGAGGCAAGCTTTTCAGTATTGTAGCTGTTGCTGAGGGGGCCAAGCTTGACGATTTTAATGATGAGGATATTACAAAGAATGAGAATCTTGATGCTTTTGGGCATGTAATTTTGGGCGGCATTGGAGATAGACTGTCAAAGATTATCGAAAAGAAAACTGGGTACGAAACCCGGGCGACTGTTTTAGGGCATATTCAGCGCGGCGGTTCACCAAGCGCTTTTGACCGGGTTTTAGGAACTCGGTTCGGCGTTAAAGCCGTTGAATTGGTTAAAGAAAAGAAATTTGGCCAGATGACAAGCTTGCGGGGGCGTCAAATTGTCGGAGTTCCTCTCGAGGAAGCGGTCGGTACTTTAAAAACGGTTCCGAGAGAATATTACGATTTAACCAAGATTTTTTGCGGATAAATTTTTATGGCCGCTTCTTCCTTTGATTCAATTATTCAGGCTCATAGCGAAGCAGTTCGTTTAAGCTTCGATGAGGAAGGGAAGAAGCTGCTTGCCGCGATTAAAGATCTCATTGTTGAAACGCTTAAAAATAAAAACAAACTGCTTCTTTGCGGTAATGGAGGAAGTGCAGCGGATGCCCAGCACGCGGCAGCTGAATTTACGGGACGTTTTAAAAGGGAGCGGCAGGCTTTGCCGGCAATCGCTTTAACAACTGACACCTCTGCCTTAACAGCTATTGCGAATGATTATGGTTATGACGCGGTTTTTTCACGTCAGGTAGAAGCTCTGGGTGCTAAAGGCGACCTTCTAATCGCAATCTCGACAAGCGGTAATTCGCCTAATGTATTAAAAGCTGTCGAAAAAGCTAAGGAGTTAGGTCTTCTAACCGTTGGTTTTAGCGGTAAAGATGGCGGCGCCCTCAAAGATGCAGCAGATTATTGTTTCGCCGGAAAAGGTAAGGCAACCTGCCACATTCAAGAGGTGCATGAATTAGCGCTTCACGCGCTTTGTGATTTAGTAGAAGAGCAATTTGCTAAATAACATCATCTAACATTCGATATCCAGCAAAGGTATACGAACTATGGCTAATTGGCGATCAAAATTAAAAAGTCCTAAAACTTTTTCAGCAATTTCTAAAAAACTTCAGAAACAGGGTAAAAAAATAGTTTTTACCAATGGCTGTTTTGATATTTTGCATTTAGGACATGTTGATTATCTTGAGCGTGCCAAAAAACTTGGCAATATTCTTATTGTTGCCGTCAATACCGATAAATCCGTTAAACGTTTAAAAGGACGGGGACGTCCTGTGAACACTGAAAAAGACCGGGTCGGAGTCATTTCAGGTCTCGAGGCTGTGGACTATGTAGTGCTTTTTGACGAAGATACGCCTTTAAAAACCATTGAGACCATTAAACCGGATATATTGGTCAAAGGGGGAGACTGGGCAGTTTCAAAAATTGTCGGTTCATCCTTTGTATTGTCTCAAGGCGGTAAGGTGAAAAGCCTCAAATTTTTAAAAGGAAGATCAACAACAAAAACTCTCTCAAAAATCAGTAAGTTGTAAGACAATAGTGAATAAGGAAATTATTCGCATCATTGATGCAAATGCCAATCGTTTAAAAGAAGCCCTCCGGGTTATTGAAGAGGTAGCCCGTTTTAAAAAAAATCATAAAAGACTGACCGCCGGATCAAAAAAAATACGCCACCAAGTCCAAAAAATTTTTCTAAATTCCCGGCTGCCTTATGAAAAAATGCTGGAGGCAAGAAACTCAGAGGGTGATGTGGGCAGATCTTCCAGAGTTAAAGATAAAAAGACGGCTAAAATAAATGATATTTTAGTTTCTAATTTTAAACGAGCTGAAGAAAGTGCTCGGGTATTGGAAGAATTTTTTAAGCTTGTTTCAGAAAAAGATTCAAAAAAGTTTCAAACTCTTCGATTTAAAATTTACTCCCTTGAAAAAGAACTTATTCGCTAATCGGCATCTTTATCTCGTTACCAATCTTAAAAAGCACGATCCCTCTATTTTTAAAAAGGCAGATTCTGAGTTAAAGGGCGTCGCTGATATTTTGCAGCTTCGCTCCAAAACTTTGCTTGACGGAGCATTTTTAGA
>CAZLUT010000027.1:0-24377 GCA_964562805.1 uncultured bacterium
CAATTCGTTCATGTGCTTCCTTGATCCCACGACATATTGATATGGCCAACCACTCACTTCAAAATCTGCTATTAGCCCCCAAACACCTTCATTTTTCGCCTGATCCCTTAGCCCCTCAAAAGGAAGTAGGCCTCGATTGGCAATGTGCACTCCGATACGACCATCATTCATCACTTCCGCTGTGATCTGGACAGCAGGTATAGCTCCCTCGCCTACGAGCTTCTGATAAATTCGGCTGCCATCAATTGCATTTTTTATTAACTCATAAAAAATAGTTTTAACATTAAAGTCGTTGCCGCTAACCGCAAGGTTATTATCGATCTCAACTTGTATATCATCCTCCCATTCGTGACTACGAATGAGGCCAATTATCAAGTCGTTTAAATTAATCGGCCTATATTCTTCCTTCCCTAAACTCTTCCCTTTTATTTTTAAATTAGGTGGCGGGATAGCGAAAAGCGGTTGGGTTGATAAAGCAAAACCGTAATCAGGATCTGTATTCTCCTTTTGCTGGATCAGGATCTTGTGTGCGCGCTGAAACCTCTCTCGCCAAATAGGATACATTTCTTCCGCATGTCCTTTTGCCCATTTTTCCATATCACTAAAGCGCCTCTTTAAATCAGACGGGAGCGAATCAATCGCTGAACGCGAACCGGTTTCAACAAAACTCAGAACAGCCTTTTGAAACAATGCCCCATCTTTTCCACTAAGCCCCTTCTCTTCAAGCGACCACGGCTCAACATTCATTGCCATCGCCATCTTTGCAAACCGATCTTCGATTTTTTCTTTTGATTCGCCCGACTCGATTCTAATCGGAATCGATTCCTGAAGGCTTTTTAGAGGGCCATAAAAGGCAGGCTGAAAATCGTATTTCAAGCCTTCCCGCGCCACTGATGTAAAATCAACGGCTGAAAAAATATCAACATCGCCGGGATGCAGGTATGGATTGCTTAGCTGCCCTAATTGGTTATGAAAAATTGATGTTGGATAATATCCACGCTCATCTCCGCCCAAACGTTCAGATATTGTAAAGCCATCATCAATTGTGAAGATGTAACCACTATCTAATAGATGTGCAGTATTGCGGACATAAGAACTCCATCCGTCTGCTACAGCCATTACACCAGCCTCGCCATTAAGCGCTTTATTTATTTCTGTTCTATTTTCATCAAAATACTTTTTAAGAGCCGGAATCATGTCTGCTGGAACATAAGATTCGCTAAATGTCATTATTCTTGGTAATAACTCCCGGTATTTCCTCATCTTTGAACCCGAAAAAAACTTCTGCATTTCGGCAAAGTCTTTTTTACTCAAAACAATCCCGCCATCAGCTGTTATTCGCGAAGCTACGGGAGAGGCATTAGCATATTTCCGGCTCTTTTTTCTAAGCTTTCTTAAGTCGAGGCCGGCTTCTTTTAACGGTTTTTTGATTGAGTCTAAAAGATTTTGTTTTGTAAATTCTCCCGTTATCAGATTAAATCCCCCAACGTCCACATCGTGTAATGCGGGTATCGAAACAACGGCATAAAACTTTCCATCCTCATCGATAACAATTCGATGAGCCGGAAAAGCGTCTAAAAGTTCGTTTGAAAATACAACACCTTTGATAGGACGCTCGCTTGCTAAAAACTTTTCCATTCGCTGGGCATCAGCTTCAAGTATGGTAAGTTTGTTCTCGAGAAAATCCTTATTTGTTTCTTTTTGCCTTTTTATAAGAGGTCGTGAGCGTTCGCCAATTACATATTTGATTTGCTTATGAAATCTTTGCCATTCGTTGTCTTCTTCAGCTCGCCCGCTGATATACTGAAGGGTGTCGTGAGCCAATATGCCTGTTCCGGCGCCAAACTCGATAATATAAAATGTTTCAGCAGGCTTGAGACTGCCGCTTTCTAGCATTCCCTGCCACATTTTAAAATACTGCTCAGCTATCATTTCGCCAAATACAGGTGAGAGAGCTATTGGCATTGTTCCAAAATCATAGCCAAGCTTTAACTTGCCGCTTCCATAAAAGCCCCAGACTGGATCATACAAAGCAGCTTCCACATATTCTTCAAACGTAAAAAAGTTCTTCAGCAAGTATTCACTCTCCCCAAGACTCTTTGCTTCTACTTTAAATATTTCCTCTTCCGGCGGCGCTCTCTCTTGGCCCTCAGTTCTTAGTTCCACGCCCTTTTCTCTCGCATATTCTGCTCTAATAAGCTCTCCGTACTCATTAATTTGATTAATCACTGCTTGAATAATCTTTGCCTGTTCTTCCTTATCCTCTGTTAATTTAAGTTTTTCCATTGCTCCATCCAAAATCCCCTGCACTTTTTCTAAAGATCCGTAATCCGGAAAAAGAGCAATAACATCCTCATCTTCATCGATCCCCTCCGATGAAAGAGAAAATAGTTTTTCTAACGTGGGCTCACGTTCAAATATAAATCCAAGCTCGGTTTTGTATTGATTTAACGGTTTTTCCATTATGCGCGCTGCCGCCGCAGCTACAACCGCTCTCCCGTTTCTAACACCATTTGCCGCACCATTCATAAGTTTTAGTTTTTCAAATAGAGTTTGCAACATGACGGCTTTATCTTCATTCGACACCTGAGAAACAGCAACGCTTAATACGTTCTTGATAAGCGACCACGTAGCGTCTTCATAGCCTAACGCCGTAAAGGCTTCTGCAGTTTCGAGAATTCTACCAGCCAAAGTATATAAGCTTTTTTCATCCGATATTTCATCCACTACATAGATTAAAGGCGCAGCAACATGAAATCTCGCCTCAGCAAATTCTTGTTCACCGTCTTGAATTTTATTAAATTTTTTCAAAAGACGATTAGCGATCTCAACATACGTTTTATTTGGATAAGATTTTTCTTTGGTAACATGATTTATTAGGGCAGAAGTAATATCAGATCGTTTAATATTGTCTTTTAAATCAAATCCCTTCACAGCCTCAAACTCATTCATCAGTTCTAAGACATTCATTTCGCTATAACGTTTTTCCTCCCCCAAACTCGCAGCACGGATTTCGTCTTTTTCTGGCAAAACCGCTAATTGCTCTTCTAAAAAGTCCAAGGGAAGCAACTTCCCAATCTCAAGGAAGGGAGGTTGTTCCATCTCTCCCTTCGGCAAACCCAGCTCTTCTCTGAATCCCTCCGATAATGGAATAAAAATAGCGGAATCCTGAAATCGAAATACTTGTTCTTCCGCATCAAACACATCCTGCATCAGAAGAGGTCCGCCGTGTTTTTGGTAAGCGTCTTTTAAGCTGCGAAGGAAAACATTCCGAAGAGCAGCTCTGTCAAAATTACTCACTGTAACTACCACAGGAAGCACGGCTACTTTCTGGCTTGCTAGATAATTCAATAAGTTAATAGAAAAATTATAAGAATAGCAGCTATCAATTATGATTATCGCGTTTTCTAAATTTCCTCTTTCAATAAGATCGGCACCTAATTCTTTCCAACTTATCGCTAAAGGATGTTCTAAATTATTTGAATTCTCTTTCCCAATTGCACCGGCCTGAAGCCAAAGATGATTTTTACCGCCATGCCCATTAAAAAATATAGTTAGCGGTTTTTTTCTATCTTCTTTGCTTTTACCTTTAATAGCGTCTCTTACCTTCTGCTTATCATCTTTACCCCTAAATGAAACTATATTTTCAACACCCGCCTCTTTTTCTAAACTTTTTACTTTTTCTTGTGCAATACGCATTTCAGAATGAGCGATATTAATAACCTTTCTTTTTTTAGAAAAAATTTCATCTGCCGACTTCCTCTCTCTTGAGAGGATTATTGCATCTACTGCCTTAGCAATATTTCTATTATCCATCTTTAAGCTATGCCGCTTCAGGCCGTGATAAACAGACAAACCTATTGAAAACCTTTTTTCTTCGGACATATCTTTGGTTTTATCTTTAAAGTGCTGATTAAGATATATCTGATAATGAATTAAACTGTGATGAATGGCATGTTCTGGAAAAGACAATAACACACTAGATATTGAATCTGGCTTTATCAGCTCTGGTTTTCTTTTTGCCATTACCCTAAGAGCTTTAGCGGCATTGCTATAATCCATCGAATCACCTAGTCCTTCTGTTTTAAGAACACCCTCTAAGGCTTCAAAAGTAGAATCTCGCATAAGTTCTGGTTTCATTTTAGAAAGCATACTAACTTCCCAAACTACTTCTGTGTAAGCCTTTGAATCTAAACCTTTTGTTTTGAGGATGGTTTCTAAAACCAATAAAGCTTGGCGAGCTTGCTTTGTATTTGGCGCATTCAATACAATGTCTCTGATAGCCAAAGCCGCTGCCATGTACGCCCGCGCATCCATTCCTTTAGTTTTGAGAGTGGCCTCTAATCCCTTTATTTCTTCATCTTGAATTCTTACAATTTCCTCGGCTCTTTTAGCAAATTCACTAGCTTTGAGAGGCCTTGTTATGGATAGCGACCCCAGGAAAACCATAGAAAAAATCACAAGTACCCTCACCTTTGCCCACAATCTCGGCGCTCTTCCTTCGCCCAAACTCGCAGCTGAAACTTGAAAAATTTCCTCAGGCGGCGCTCTCTCTTCGCCTTCCCGGCCCTCAGGACTCGACACATCTTCCCTAGCTTTTCTTGCTAATGTAAAGGCAGTTAATTCTTTCATTTGATTAATAGCGATTTGACGGGCTTCTTCTTTTTCCTTTTCATCTTCGGCGAAACCAAGCCTTTCAACCAAACCACTAAGTATTTGTTCCACGCTGTTTTCAACTTGTTCATCACCAACCGACATTTTAAACAACTCTTCCAAACCCATCTCTACCATAAGAGGATCTTGAATATCTAATATGGTATCCATCGGTAGCGGCAATCCCTTTTCCTTAAAAGTAATCTCAGCTCGCGTTCCTGCGATGATATTATTAACAGCTTTAAATTCTTCTTCTGTTTCTTTGTAAAATTGATGGATCCTTAAAAGAAACTTTTTAGAGTCTGTCAGCTCCTTTTTATTAAGACGCCCAATATTCCTTTGATATTTGCCAGTAAAAACGTAGAAACTCATAGGTTTCCTGCCTTCGTCTCGAGAGCCTAAAAGTGAATGATATGCTTTAAAATATGCCAACGGGAATAAGAAAGCTAACACCTCTTCGCTTGCATTTTTTGCTTTGGAAAGGCTATCGTCATAGTAATATTCCAGGTCGTCAAGAAGCCGAGGAAGGAACTCACGAAAAGTGAAGAAGCTGATATAACCCATTCCTATTGCTAACGGCTTGAAAAGTAACCACGCCCTCAGGAAAGCAAGGCCGATTAAACATCCTATCCCGAACCAAAGGGTTGTTAGGAGGGCAACATTAACCATGGCTAAAACAGGATATATTAATTTATAGTAAAATTTTATCTGCTTGGTATTCTCCGCCATCTCCTCTTCAATGCCACCAAGCGACTTTCCTTCCGCTCTAAATATCTCATCCTCCGGCTTTTCCTCTTCGGTTCTCAGACCTCCCTCCTGCTCCCTCACATATTGCGCCTTCACAAAAGCGGTCAAATCTTCAATCTGTTTTACTGCAATTTCACGAGCTTTTTCTTTGTCTGAATAATTAGCTGCCATTTTTAATTTTTCCGACAGATTCTGTAATATTCCAAACAATCCCTCCTGGTTATTTTCGTTATCAAAAAATAACAATTTGCCCGCCTCAGCCGAAAAAAGCTCACCCAAAGCGTCCAAGAAAAAGGCGGGTTGTTCTGCATCTAATTTAATAGCGTTAATTTGGAGAATAATTAAAAGAATAGCCTTTGTAAGGTTGTTGTCTTTACCAAAGATTCTTCTTTCAGAAGTATCTAGTAGGATGTTAAGGCTTCTTATGAGCTCATCCAGAATTTCCCGGCTTCCAAGAGCCGGGTTTGTTTCAATGAAAGCTGTGATAGCCAATATAAAATGAAATCTAGATTCCTCAAAGCCTCCTCCTTCTTTCTTTTCGAATTCACTAAATTTAAGAATAAGTTTTAAGTTGGATCCTGTCGCAAGTTTTGGATTTGCTTTAAGAAAATCCGAAACTTTTTTAATGGCTTCCTTTCTTTTCTTCCAATCTATCTCCCCGGCAAATAGAAACACAGCAGATCCTACAAAAATAAGACCTGAAGCCCATCGCAAGATTTCAACATTACGAAACAGCAGTAACGTCTCTGGGTCTAACCCTAGGACACTGAATCCTATTCGTCCTAAAGACCAAAGGATAACTGGTAAAAAGGCAATTGTTAAAAAAGTAGCAAACCGAGTTTTGGGAATATTAAATTTCGATACAACTTTTTTATAAACATATTTAAAATTTTTATCAGTTGCTAGAGACGGATCTTTGCTGATGTTATCTATTATATTTTTAAATTTTCCAAGACTCTTGCCCTCTACTCTAAATATCTCATCCTCCGGCTCTTCGCCTTCAGCCTTCGGCTCTACGCCTTTTTGCCTCGCGTACTCCCCTTTTAAATACTCCCCATATTCATTAAATTTATTAATTGCAGTTTCTGATGCTTCGGCCTGCAGTTCTTCATTGTCTGTCAGGCTCAGCTTTTCTTTGAGGTCTTGAACGACTTTTCGCAGAACTTCTTCGGAACCAACCGCATCAAGTAGTTTTATCTTTTCTTGATCGCGAGAAGTTAAAGAGAGTAAATTAAGAATCGACTCCTTAAAGCTTTGAGGGTTTTTAAGTTTAGGGAGAGCTGATAAGAAACCTTCTATCTCGCCCTGTGTTTTTAGATAATTCATCCGGAAAAGAATAGATAAAATATCTAACGCATCAAAAGCCTTATCACCCAAATGAAAAATTGCCTGTTTAATCGCTGGATTATTTATAAAAAAATCAATATCAAAAATCTTTCTCGTCTTATCAAAATACTCTACGAAAAACAGGCTGCTATCAGATGAAAAGGCTACTTCCGCAACCTTGGGCCCCGTGGGAATCTTAAGGTCGTTACCCGTAGCGAGATCAAAAATACGCCTTGTGCTATCAGCATACTTTACCGCGGCCAACTTGTTATCAGGTGAAAAGTCTACCCATTCAAAGTCGGATCCTATAAGAAATTTACGGTTTTCTTCTGCGGTCAAATTAAAGGCCTTACTTTGACCCCCAAAGTATATTACAAAAAGCACTTTACTATCAGGCGAGAAGCGCGCCGTTGAAACATTGGGGCCTATAGGGATTTTAAGATCTTCTTTTGTCGCAAGGTCAAAGACCTCAAGTGAATGGTCAGTATATCTTATAGAAACCAATCTACTGTCAGGAGAAAAATCTATGCTTGAAGCGTCGCGGCCTATTGGAATCCCAAGATCTTTTTTTGCCACACGGTCAAAAACTTTGCTTGTGTTATCGTAATATCTTACAAAAAGCAACCTGCTATCCGATGAGAAATCAACCTGTGAAACATCAGGCCCTAATTCAAGATCGCTGCCCGTAATAGGATTAAAAATTTTTCTTGTTTGGTCATTATATCCTACAAAAAGCAGTCTGCTATCAGGTGAGAATTTTACAAATGAAACATTGTCCCCCACAAGAGGCTTCAGATCTTTCTTTATCCTAAGATCAAATATCTTTTTTGTATTATTGGTATACTCCACAGAAAGCAACTTTCCATCAGGAGACAAATTCACCCCTGAAACATTGGACCCTATAAGAGACTCAAGATCACCACCTGTAGCGAGATCAAAGACCTTTTTTGTCTTATTAGCATATGTTACAGAAAGCAACTCGCTATTAGGCAAGAAGTGTACTCCTGAAACAGTAGACCCCATGGGAATTCCAAGGGCACCCCCTGTATCAAGATCAAAAATCCCGCTTCTTCCATTGGTATATTTCATGAAAATAAATTTGCTATCCGGCGAGAAGCTTACCGATGAAACATTGGACCCTACAAGGAACCCGAGATCTTTTTTTGTCGCAAGATCAAATATCTTGCATGTCTTGTCGCGGTATTTTACGAAAAACAGCTTATTGCCGGGCGAAAAGACCACCCCTGAAATATTGGGACCTATGAGAGGCTCAAGGTCATTACCTGTCGTAAGATCAAACATCTTGCTTGTTTTATCAGTGTATCTTACAAAAACTACCTTGTGATCATGTGAAAAGTTAAAATCTCTTGTGTCGTTCCTGACGCCAGTAAAATTTAATAACGTTAACGCTTTAACAAAATCCGCCTCCCCCAAACTAGCAGCAGTAATGCGTGAGGCTCGGGGCTTTCCAAGTTTTCCCGTTATCTCTAAAACTTTTTTTGCCTGTTCTGTAGCTTGACGCGCTCTACTTAACTTTTCTAACTTTCGATGCAAATGAACCGCGGAAACGTCCTTATCTTTTTCGATTTCACTAGCAACTGTCTCAATATATTCCTTGGCTGCTTCTTTATCTAATTGATCGATCGTTTCCTGGCGTGCGGCATAAGAAGTGGGGGGAGCGGTAAGTAGACAGGTAGTGACAGTAAAACACACCACAACAACCAGACTAACTGTCCTTTTAATCCACATAGAGATAGTCATAACACTCCTCTATAAAAATAATTCTTTTTCACATAGACGAACTACATCGTCTGATGTAAAAAATCATTAAAAAATAACCCCCGCTACAGGGGTTGTTAAAAAGTACCTGTTTTAAGTGTAAAAATCAAATTTTGAGGTGGCTTTTTAAAGAGGCGTCCTCTAATGAAATCGGGGACACTTTAAAAGGACAGCAGGTATCGATGAGTGGAAAATAAAGGAAAGCTAAGACTGCCGCTATAACTTAATTAGACAAGCTATAGCGGGACAGTCAGTAACTTTTTATGCGTTTACTACGCGAGTCTTGGCCCAACCATCAGCAAGACGTTCACCCTTAGAGAGGATGAAAATGATCTCGATGACATAACCAATTACCAGCACGAAAGGAATAATTAGGAGGATATTGCGAATAAACGCTTGTCCTACTGATACTTTACCTTCGCCTTCAAGGCTGATAATTTTGGTGCCGACCATCTTACGACCGGGTGAGAAGACTGCATCACGAAAAATCATCCACGCAATATTTACTAGGATGAGCAAAGTGTTGCGAACCCCATCAGGAGCTGCTAGCAGTAACACTCCTACCACGATTCCCAAAAGAATAGGGATGATGATAAGATCGATAACCGCAGCCGCGATACGTTTTCCCTTTGGAGCAACTAGAACAGCGCTGCCTCCCTCAACTTGGCCTGTTTGTTCCGGCGTCGTCATATTGACTCCTTTCCTAACTGTTAGTCAACTTACAAGGCTTAATTATAACTAGCAACTTTCGTTGTCTTCAAGTATTTCCGTAAATAAAGACACTATTTTTTAACTAAATTAAAATACGGCATTTCACCTTAAAACTTTAGTTTTAATTAATTTCTACTTCTTTGAGAAGTGAGGGCGCTAAATCAACCAATATATCTGCTGAGGCAGACACTAATTTGGCCCCTTCCTGAATCAATTTTAAGGTGCCTCGCGAAGTCAAAGACTGAATCATGCCGGGTATGGCATACACTTCGCGCCCCTCCTCAAGAGCAATGTTAGCAGTAATAAGAGATCCGCTATTCTGAGCCGCTTCCACCACACAAACACCGCGCGCAAGCCCTGTAATGATTCTGTTCCTAAGGGGAAAGTGATGCGCCAAAGGATTCGCGCGAAGAGGCAGTTCGCTTATAACCATTCCCCTGTTCTCCAAAATTCGATCTATCAATCTTCTGTTTTCTTTGGGGTAAGGATTCAAAAGACCCGAACCTAAAACTCCAACCGTCTTCCCTTTTGCTCGAAGCGCTCCCTCATGAGCGCAGGTATCAATTCCTCTGGCTAAACCCGAAATGATCGTAATATTACAGGCAGCCAACTCTTCTGAAATTTTTTTTGCCGTTTCGATCCCGTAATAAGTCGGCCTTCTCGTTCCTACGATAGCAAGTGTTATTCCCAATTCACTCAACCCATTTCCCTGAGTGTAAAAAGCAATGGGAGGATTCTGTATATTTTTTAATAACTCCGGATAAGAATCGTTATCGAAAGTTACAATACGAATTTTATTTTTTTCACACAACCTCAATTCTTCCTCCAGATTAATTATCTTCCTTCCCTTTTCTGCGAGTGTCTTTTTGCTAACTCCAAAGGATTCATTAAAACTCTTTTCTGACATCTCCCGGATATCACACACCTCACCCTCTTCCCGTAAAAACTCAGCCACCTTTATCATCCCCTTCGTCCCCAGCAAGGCATGCTGCATCAATAACGCAAATTCCAAATCTTTCATATTAATTAAATCCTATTTGACGTTTAGGAGATGCTTTAGAGGGTGAAGTAGCATCTATCATTTCTTGGATAGTTTCTATAATTATCTGAATCTTTTTATCGTGTTTTCCAACTCTCTGTTCTAATAAACCAATTTTTTCTGCTAGCTCTTTATGTGTTGTTAAAACCTCCCTCAACTTTACAAATGTGCGGACAACATAGATGCTGGCATCGATTGCAAATGGACTATTTAAAACGTTGGCAGCCATTAGAGCACCATGTTCAGTAAAAACGTATGGTAAATACCGTCTTCCGCCACGCCCTTCTTTTGAGGTCGCAAATTGCGACCTCAAACCTTTTACTTCTTCGGTTGTCAATTGAAACATAAAGTCATTGGGAAAACGTTTTAAATTTCTTTTTATCTGCTCGTTGAATCGTTTAGTCGTGACTCCATAAAGTGTAGCTAAATCGCTATCCAACATCACTTTTTTGCCACGAATTAAATAAATTTTTTCTTTAATACCTCTATTCAAAATCACATTTGTCACTTTAGTAAATCCTCTCCTGTATTATTTTTTGGGGTCACATATTGTGACCTCAAAAAATACTCTTAATGTTCCAAATTGGAACTCCAAGTTTAATATGATAATATAGCATAAATAATATGGGAATAAAGAAAATAATGGGGCCACGTGTTGCCCCCCAACACCCAGGCAAGAGGCACATGTCCCCGGTGGTAGTTAGTAGTTAGTAGTTAGTTGTTAGTGATTAGTAAGCAATAGTTGACAGGTAGAGATAGGGTATGAAAGCACATTCCGTAGGTCGAGGAGCATGGTAATAAGACGAGACCGGAGTCATGAGTGAGATCTGCCTCGCTGGGGCAGATCGAGCGGTGCTAGAATACCCTACTCTACCTGTTAACGAACAGACTGTTTGACTTGTGGAATTTAAATAACGTCTTTGGGACTGAGTCTCGCGGCCGCAACTTTTCCGATTTTGATTGGTAAGATAAAGCTGACTTTCTCGCCTCTCTTCTTTTTATCCTTCAACATCGCATCAACTATTTTTTTCCTGGGGAAATTAAATTTCCCAGCCGAAATAGGAAGCTTTAATTTTTGAATGAGCGACTCGATTCTCTTACGGCTTGCGGCCGAAAGCATCTTTTTCTTTTCGGCTAAACGCGCCGCATCACACATTCCAATCGCAACCGCCTCTCCGTGCAGAAGCTTGCCAAAGCCGGCATTCTTTTCATAAGCGTGGGCAAATGTATGTCCATAATTTAGGATCGCACGGAGTCCCGTAAGCTCCCGCTCATCAGCCTCAACCACTTGCGCTTTTATCAAACTGGATTCAGCGATTATTTTTTCTAAAGCCGAAGTGTTTCTTTTTAAAACGGAGACCGCATTTTTTTCTAAATATTTAAAAAGTGAAGGTGAAGCAATAACCCCATATTTAATAATTTCTGCCAAAGAGCTAATGTATTCCCGCTCGGGCAAAGATTTTAAAAGTTCAGTATCAGATACAACTAAACCGGGCTGGTAGAAAGTGCCTGCAAAATTTTTACCTTCTTTTAAATTAATCGCTGTCTTGCCTCCGATAGCGCTATCAACTTGAGCTAAAAGAGTAGTCGGAATATTAATAAAAGCGATTCCCCTCAAGTAAGTTGATGCGGCAAAACCTGCCACGTCGCCCACTGCACCTCCACCCAAAGCAATGAGACCAGAGAATCTATCAAGTCCGGCTTTCAGGCATGCCGCATAAATCCGGAAAAGCTCTTCTTTAGACTTAGCGCGCTCGCCCTCGGGAAGAAAGAACGGAGTGACTTCAAATTTTTTAGACTTTAAGAGCTTTGTGATTTTTGTCCCGTAATGTTTATAAATAGCTTTTGACGATACCAGGAGAATTTTTTTAACAGGAACAAGACGCTTGAGATTGCCCGGCAAATGTTTAATAGCGCCTTTAGCGATTAAAATATCATACGAACGATCATTTAATTTAACAGTGACTTTTTTCATTTTTCTAGCCCTCTTTTAAATTCTTCTACTTCTTGGATAGAAGATTCGATTTCCTCAGCTACTGCACTGGCTGATTTTTCATCTGTCTTGCAAGTAATCATTGCTGTGTTCTCGTAAATTCCGGCTCTTTGGGAATAAAGTTTATTAATCGCCGCTTGCTGATCCCCTGTATTTAAAAGCGGCCTTTTGTCACTATGCGAAGTCCGTTTATAAATCACTTCGGGTGAAGTTTTTAAATAAACAATGACACCCTCATGCTTTTTTATAAGATCTCGATTTTCTTCGCGCAGAACGGCACCGCCCCCCGTTGCAACAATTTGGTTTTGCTGCTCAGACAGCTCACGCAAAACTTCTGTCTCCAAATCCCTAAAATGTTTTTCGCCGAATTTTGAAAAAATATCTTTAATAATCATGCCGGCCTTTTTCTCAATAAGATCGTCCGCATCCACAAAGGAATAATTGAAGTGTTTAGCCAAGAGTTTCCCCGTAGCCGACTTTCCCGAGCCTGGCATTCCGACTAGATAAATATTTGAAGACACGGAAATCTATTTGGCTTTGTAGCTAGAAGCTTGTTTTAAGTAGCCCTGGTAATTTCTTTTGGCTTCTACAATTGAGTCTCCGCCTGTTTTTTCTAAAACAGCGTCCAATAATTCAAAAGCAAGAATAGCCTCACCCACAACACTCCCCGCGGGAACAGCGCACACATCGCTTCTCTCAAAATCAGCCTTCTGGGGTTTTCTTGTTTTAAGATTGATTGAAGGCAGCACTCGTTTCAAAGTGGATATGGGTTTCATCGTAACGGTCACTACAAGCTCTTCACCATTTGTCATTCCGCCCTCAAGACCACCTGCCCGGTTAGTTTTATGATGAAAACCGCGCGAAGAGGAATATGAAATAGCATCTTGGGTTTTTGAGCCCCAAAGCTCACCGGCCTGAACTCCAAGACCGATCTCTACCGCTTTAACACTTTGCTTGCTCATTAAAGCTCTTGCGATACGTCCATCGAGCTTTCTTTTATAATGAACATGACTTCCTAACCCAATAGGTAAACCTACAGCGCGAAGCTGATACTTGCCGCCTACAGTGTCCCCGGCACGTATTGCTTTTTTGATTTCCTGGATCATCTTCTTTTCTGAGGCGGAATCCGCGCAATTCATTTCGGAATTTTTCTTGGCTTTTAAAATCCGGGACAGCAACCAATCTTTTGAAGGGCTTTTTACTTTTCCGATTTGGACAACGTGGCTATTAATCTCAATTTTGAATTGCTCAAGAACTTGTTTAGCTAAGGCCCCCACGGCAACTCGAATAGCTGTTTCACGAGCGCTTGCTCTTTCAAGGACTGAACGAATACCTCCATTATATTTCACGGCACCTGCCAGATCCGCATGACCCGGACGAGGCCTGAAAAGCTCAGGCATTTCGTTGATTTTGAAATCAGAATTATGAATCACTATCTGAATAGGAGCACCCGTTGTTTTACGCTTAATAACACCGCTTAAAATTTCTGCAGCATCCTGCTCGATTGTCATCCGTCCTCCTCGGCCAAACCCCTGCTGTCTCCTTCCTAACTCAAAATTGATAGCATCAATATCAATTGTTAAGCCGCTTGGAATACCTTCAATAATTGCCGCGAGGCATTTGCCATGGGATTCGCCTGAAGTAATACAATTTAATCGAGACATAGAACTCCTTTATTTTTTCCAATTATCGGTATTTCTGCCAAAGATTGTAGCATTTTTTGCAAAAAGAATCAGGGGGAAACAACATTATAGAAAGCACAAATCACAAAGAACAAAGCACAAACAAGAAAGCGCCTTGTGTTTTGGGGTTTGTGTTTTGTCTGTGTTTTGTGTTTTGGGATTTGTGTTTTTTCTTACTTCACTATCCCAAAAGAGCCCTTTCCATCACTTTAACCGGCGCTTTTTTGCCAGTCCAAAGACTAAGAGCCCTGGCGCCCTGATGAAGAAGCATCGGAAGACCATTTTGTGTCGCATAACCTTTCCCATGAGCGACCTTTAAGAAAGGTGTTTGAGGAGAATAGATAAGATCATAAGCTAAAGCTTTTTTCTTAGCCCTAGGTAATTGACTGGATGAGACAGGAGATGGATCTTTTGGTTTCAGACCTAATATCGTCGCATTAATAATTAAATCTTTGCCGGGTAAAAGGGCTTTTATATTCTTGTCACTCAGATGAGCTGCTCCATACAAGCATTTTGGAAAAAGTTTCGCGAATTCGCGAATTAATTTCTGAGCCCGCTCAAAATCGAAAGCCGGATTCAAAACAACTAAACTTCGTATGCCTTTTGAAAGCAACCCAAAACTCAGGGCGCGCGCGGCACCCCCCGCTCCAAGCAACGCAACATCCTTGCCTCTGGGGTTAAATTTTTTAAGCTCCAGACCTTTTAAAAAACCATATATATCGGTATTTTCACCGTGCCACAGTCCGCGCTTTACAATGACAGTATTACAAGCGCCAGTCCCCCGCACCTCAGGTGACATTTTATCCAAGAACGGCAAAACGATTTGTTTATGGGGAACCGTTAAATTAAAACCGGCGAGCGGCAGTTTCTTTTTTTGTTTTAATAAATTTTTAAATTCGGCCGGCGGAAGTTCAAAGCGCAGGTAATAAGAATGAATTCCCAAATGACGAAACCCCGCATTGTGCATCGCCGGAGATAAGGAATGCGAAACGGGATATCCAAATAGCCCGTAAAGATTTAAAGGAGACCCGCTTTTTTTAGAAGTTTTCCTGGGTGAGGTCAAATAATTCTCCCTGGTGGTCTCAGTGTCTTTTTGGCCGGTTTATGAGTTACCGAACGATTCACAGCATTTAGATAAGCTTTAACGCTCGCTTCGATCACATCCGTGCTCGAGCCTCGTCCTACGTACTCATTTTTTCCAACCTGCACTTTAACAACAACTTCTCCCAAAGCATCTTCACCAGGTGTCACTGCCTGAATTGAATATTCAACCAGTTTCGCGGGTACTTTTGTAATTCGATCAATAGCCCGGTAACAAGCATCCACCGGCCCATCGCCTTTTGAGGCGGCTTTCAAAGTCTTATTTTTCTTCTTTATTTCGATCTCGGCAACCGGCTCCGTTCCGGTCTCCGCTTGAAATTTAAGCCTCGCCAACTTCCAAACCTCAGGCACCTTGGCCAATTGGTCTTCGATCAAGGCTTCCAAATCCTCGTCATAAATGCTTTTCTTAGCATCCGCCAATTGCTTGAACCGTTCAAAAGTAACTTCAAATTCTTTTGGGGCTAAACTATATCCCAGGGCTTCCATTTTCTTTTTGAAAGCGTGGCGCCCTGAATGTTTTCCCAAAACAAGCTCGTGGGACTCCATGCCGATTTTCTTCGGATCAATAATCTCGTAAGTTTTCCGCATTTTTAAAATTCCATCCTGATGGATGCCCGACTCGTGGGCAAAAGCATTTTTCCCTACGATCGCCTTATTAGGCTGTACTGACATTCCTGTCAAATGGCTCAAAATACGGGATGCCTTAGTAATTTGCTTTAAATTAATATCTGTTTTGGCATTAAACTGATCTTGCCGGGTATCCAAAGTCATTGCGATTTCTTCCATAGCCGCGTTCCCCGCGCGCTCTCCGATACCATTGACCGTACATTCAATTTGCCGAGCACCCGCCAAAACAGCGGCCAAAGAATTAGCTACCGCCAACCCCAAATCGTTATGACAATGCACACTCAAAATAACATTACGATGAAACGCTGGATTTTCTCTTACTAAAAAGGCAACGAGATCGGCAAATTCACCCGGAATACTATAACCGACTGTATCCGGAATATTGATCGTCGTGGCACCAGCCGCAATTGCTTCTCTCACGACTTCATTCAAGAATTCTCTTTCGGTTCGTGAAGCATCTTCCGGTGAAAACTCAATATCCTTAAAAAACTTACGGGCATAACGAATGTTATCCCGAATCATTTTCAAGATCTCTTCTTTGCCTTTTTTAAGTTTGTATTTGCGGTGAACTTCTGATGTGGCCAAAAAGACGTGAAGTCTTTTTTTCTTCGCGTACTTCAATGCTTCGCGCGCTTTATCAATATCAGGCTTCACCATTCGGGCTAAAGCGCAAACAATAGGTTTTTTAATTTTTTTAGAAACTGTTTGAATCGCGGTCACTTCAGCAGGGCTTGCCGCCGGAAAACCGGCCTCAACCACATCCACATTAAGCGTCTCAAGCTGACGAGCGACCTCCACCTTCTCCTCAGGAGTCATGGAGCAGCCCGGAGATTGCTCCCCGTCTCTTAAGGTTGTATCAAATATTCGGATGTAATTAATTGGTCTTCGAGCCATAGAATTTTGCTGTTAAGCTATTAAGTTTTACGTAGCGCACGCTTAAACGTGCGCTACTCAGTAAAACCTACTTTTTCCCTTTCTGCGCGGCCGTCAAATCCTCATTCCAGCCCATAGCAGATCTTAATTCTTTACCGATTTTTTCAATCGGATGGTTATCATACTGATCACGGAATTTCTTATAAACAGGCCGTCCGTTCTTATTCTCATCCATCCATTCTTTAGCAAAAGCGCCTGATTGAATTTCCTTCAGCATCTTTTTCATTTCTTCTTTAACGTCTTTATTGATCACACGGTAACCGCGAGAATAGCCGCCATATTCGGCAGTATCAGATACTCTGCGATACATGCCGGCAATACCATGAACAAATACCGCATCCGTAATCAATTTTAATTCATGCAACACTTCATAGTAAGCCATCTCTTCGGGGTAACCGGCTTCAACCAAAACTTCAAACCCGGCCTGAATCAAAGCGCCTGCGCCGCCGCAAAGAACAGCTTGCTCGCCAAAAAGATCGGTTTCAGTTTCGTTTTTAAAATTGGTTTCCATCACTCCACCTCGGGTGCCGCCAATAGCTTTGGCATAAGCCAAACCAATTTCTTTAGCCTTACCGCTTGGATTCTGATGAATAGCTAAAAGGCAAGGCACACCTTTTCCTTCTAGGAATTGAGTGCGAACCAAGGCACCCGGTCCTTTAGGTGCAACCATAACAACATCAACATCGGCCGGAGGCTTAATAAACTCGAAATGAATATTAAAGCCGTGAGAAAAAAGCAGCATCTTGCCTGCTTTTAAAGCGCCTTTAATTTCCTTTTCATAAATACCCGCCTGCAAGTGATCTTGGACTAAAAGCTGAATAATATCCGCTTTTTCGGTTACTTCCTTGGCTGACATCGGTTTAAAACCGTCCGCAACTGCTTGGTCAAAATTGGGACCTGGGATTTCCGCGACAATTACATTAACGCCGCTATCTCTTAAATTTAAACTTTGGCCTCGGCCTTGGATACCGTAACCAACAATTCCAACAACCTTTCCCTTTAATGGATCTAAGCTAACCTCTTTGTCGTAATAAATTTTTTCCATGACTTTCTAACCTACTCCTTCTTTATTTTTTCTTTTTTCGTACAGTTTTTTTCTTAACTGACGCCTTTTTTGTTTTTCTTACGGCACCCTGTTGGGATTTCCCGTCAAAAACCACTTCGCCCGTGCGACCTACAGCAATGAGGCCGGTTCGAACAACTTCAATAATTCCATAAGGCTTTAAAAGCTCTAGAAGAGCGTCCTCTTTGCCTTCGGAACCGGTTGTTTCAATGATGGCATGACCCATTGACACGTCAACAACCTTAGCCCTAAATGAGGCAATAATTTGCATCAATTCGGTTCGGTTTGCCTGGGTGCATTTGACTTTTATCAAAACCAATTCCCGCGCGATGTGCTTATCTGTCGTGATATCTTTTACCTTTAAAACATCAACCAGCTTATTGAGCTGTTTAATGATCTGGTCCAAAATCTTCAAATCGCCCTCGGCTACGATTGTCATTCGGGAGATTGAAGGATCCTCTGTTTCGCCGACCGCCAAGGAATCGATATTAAACCCCCGGGCAGAAAATAAGCCGGCTACTCTAGCTAAAACACCAAAATGATTTTCAACTAAGACTGAAATAATGTGTTTCATTGAAAATTCCCCTTTTTTAATAATTTTTCTTGTGTTTGTATGGGCCTCTTTACGCCAAATCAATCACTTCGTCAATTGGCCGGCCAGCAGGCACCATCGGATAAACGTTTTCTTCTTTTTCAACACAAAAATGCATCAAAACAGGGCCTGGATGATCAAGCGCCCGTTCAATACTTGAATGAACCTCGTCAGGATTTTCAATCCGCATTCCGAGCGCTCCCATCGCCTCAGCCATCTTAACAAAGTCTGGACTGATATCACCTAAGTGTACCGATGAATAGCGTCTGCCGAAGAAAAGCTCCTGCCACTGACGAACCATTCCCAAATAATTATTATCTAAAATGACAATCTTAACCGGCAGCTTATGATAAACAGCTGTGGCAAGTTCCATGATGGTCATTTGAGAAGAGCCATCGCCTTCAATGCAAATAACGGTTTCTTTTGGTTTTGCAAACTGGGCCCCGATAGCAGCCGGAATCCCAAACCCCATCGTTCCCAAGCCGCCGCTTGAAACCATTTGGCGCTCTTTCTCAAAACCATACCATTGAGCTGTCCACATTTGATGCTGGCCAACGCCGGTTGTAACAATTGCGTTGTGATTTGTAATCTTACCTAAAGAATCAATAACAAATTGAGGTGCAATCCTCCCGTTTTTATTTTTGTATTTCAATGGGTAACGTTTTTTCAAATTTTGAATATGCTGAAGCCAGGCTGCTGTCCTAGGCTTCTTGCCAATTTTCAAAAGCTGCCTTAAAACTAATTTTACATCGCCAATAATCTCATAATCTACCGTGACATTCTTCGCGATCGAAGATGGGTCGATATCAATATGAACTATTTTTGCCTTAGGGGCAAACTTCGTAAGATCCCCCGTAACCCGGTCATCAAAACGTGAACCGGCCGCAATCAAAAGATCGCACTCGTTAACAGCATAATTAGCATAACTCGTTCCGTGCATTCCAAGCATCTTCAAACTCAAGGGGTCTGACTCGGGAAAAGAGCCTAATCCATTCAGAGTTGTTGTTACCGGAATTTTGAAAGTCCGAGCAAACTCAGTTAACTCCTTGCTCGCAGCTGCCAAATTAACGCCGCCGCCAACATAAAGAACCGGCCGTTTTGACTTCGCGATTGCAAGCGCCGCCCGCTTAACATCGCTTGTATCACCAAAGTGCGGGATCTTATAGCTCCTAATGTCCGTCTGCTTAGGATAAGGCTTAAAATTCATATCCTGTGTCGCAGCATCAACCGGGATATCAACCAAAACAGGCCCACGTCTTCCGGTACCAGCTAAATGAAAAGCATTTTTGATTGTCTGCGGAATCTCTTCAGCATCCTTAACCAAATAACCGTGCTTCGTAATGGGGCGAGTAATTCCGATAATGTCAGCTTCCTGGAAAGCGTCTGAGCCAATCAAGTGTGATTTAACCTGTCCTGTTAAAGCAACCATCGGCGAAGAATCCATATGGGCCGTTGCAATACCGGTTACCAAGTTCGTAGCGCCGGGACCTGATGTTCCAATACAAACGCCGGGCTTACCGCTAACACGTCCATAGGCATCCGGGTTAAAATAATTTTTAAATCTGATTTATAAAACTCATCAAAAATCGGCAGAAGAACTCCGCCCAAAATACCAAAAATATGTTCAACACCTTCTGCTTTTAATGATTTTATAAGAGCTTTAGCTCCTTTTGTTTTCATTTTCTTTACCTACTCCTCGTATAACTTTTTATTATTTGTGCCTAAAAGTTTCTTTAAAAAATCGGCAACTCACGGCCTGATACTTTCGAAACCTCTAGCACTAATTAAAACTAAAAGATTTATGATGTCTGGCTGTTAAACCAGCGATAAATTTGACGGATATTTTTTTGGCTCGGGGGGTGTGGCTCCCCCACAACCGTTTCGTAAGTTACTGAATAACCGTATTCTTTTAAAAAATCATGCGTTTTATCTAAATCCTCAGCGGGAACAAATTCACTTTTTGTGTAACTCATAAGCCAAAGCGGCTTTTGTTTCGCAGGGTTCTTGTCATAGGCAAAAGGATCAATCTTAGAATCCCTGTCAACATCGCCATTCTGCAAAATAAAATTAGCAGTTTTTGCGTCAATAGCCGCGCCTGCTGAAAAAAGTTCCGGATAATTAATAGCCATAACCAAAGCGAAGGAGCCTCCTTCTTCATACCCGGTAGCCAGAATTTTAGCTGAATCAATCGGATACCACTCCATCATCTGTTTGGTTTTTGTAAGAGCGCGGTCAGTATCCCATTGAAAGTTCCAGACCCCGCCCAATTTCGGCTGAATTGCCGCAATAACCAAACCTTTCTCATCTGCTAAATTTTTCCACTTCATGGCAGCTGTCGCTTTTTGGCCAAAAACAATTATTAAGGGATAGGTCTTATTTTCATCAATAGTGCGCGGAATGTAGTAACCAAAGGGCGAACCATCCTCTTTTGTGGAATAAAAGCCGGTCCTTCGTTTACCGTAGAATGTCTGTCCTTGAAGCAAAATCATGCCTGCAAGCAAAAAAATGCCAACAATTGCCCATTTAGACCCTTTTTTCATATACCCCTTCTTTATTCGATATTCTTCATTAATTTTAGCTGTGAATTATAGCAAGACCTGAGGGCAAAATAGAAGTATTTTTATATTATATATAGGGGCAGGGCTAAGGGACCGCCATACTCCCCATTACCCAAGCGCTTCCGGAGCGGTTTCTTTGAGTTTATCTCTTAATTTAGCGGCTTTTTCAAAATCAAGATTCCGCGCGGCATCTAGCATCCGTTTTTTTAGCATATCAATATAATCCTTTCCTTCATGCTCCTTAGCCGTCTCGCCTACCGCCTCATAAGCAAATTTTTCGGCTTCTTTGCGCTTTTCAATTCCGGTTCGCAAGGCCTTTGTAATAGAGCGTGGTGTAATCTTGTTTTCCAAATTATACTTTTCTTGGATCCGGCGGCGTCTTCCGGTCTCTTTAATGGCACGCCGCATTGAATCAGTAATGCGGTCAGCGTACATAATAACGCTCCCGTTAATATGCCGTGCGGCGCGTCCTGCCGTCTGCACCAGAGAAACCTCACTTCTCAAAAAACCTTCCTTATCGGCATCCAAAATAGCAACCAGGGAAACTTCGGGCAAATCCAATCCTTCCCGCAAAAGGTTAATGCCAACCAAACAGTCATACTTTTGCGTTCTTAAATCTCTTAAAATCTCAGCCCGTTCAAAAGTATCCAGCTCTGAATGGAGATAAGTGGCTAAAACTCCCGCGTCTTTCAGGTATTTTGCCAGATCTTCCGCCATTCTTTTGGTGAGTGTGGTGACAAGCACCCGCTCTTTTGTTTTAACTCTTTTTTTAACCTCAAAGATTAAATCATCAATCTGATTCTCAGTCGGCCTCACCTCTACGGGAGGATCTAAAAGCCCTGTTGGCCTTACGATCTGCTCAATAACCTGATCAGCCCGTCCTGATTCATAAACACTTGGAGTAGCCGAAAGGTAAACAACCTGATTAATCTTTCTTTGGAATTCTTCAAATTTAAGAGGCCTGTTATCAAGCGCTGAGGGCAAGCGAAACCCGTGCTCGACCAAAGTGCGCTTCCTTGCCGCGTCCCCGTTATACATTCCGCGAAACTGAGGAATGGTGACGTGGGATTCATCTACAACCAAGAGAAAGTCATCCGAAAAATAATCAATTAAAGTGGCGGGCGCTTCACCGGGAGCGCGTCCTGAAAGATGGCGGGAATAGTTTTCAATTCCCGAACAATAACCGACTTCCCTTAGCATTTCCAAATCATAATTAACCCGGGCTGAAAGGCGCTTCATTTCTAAAAGCTTATTTTGCTTTTCAAGATCAAGAAGTCTCACTTTCAATTCATCTTTAATATGATTCATTGCGCCCTTTAAGCGGTCGCTTGTAGTGACGAAGTGTTTAGCGGGATAAATAGCAAGACGATCCAGTGTGTGGCGGGATCTCATATCTTCCGGGTCTAATTCCGTTATCCTCTCTATCTCGTCACCAAAGAGTTCGACACGGTAAGGAAATTCCGAATATGACGGAAAAACTTCGATACTGTCTCCCCTTACCCGAATATTTCCCCGTTTGAGGTCGATGCTTTCTCTTGAATATTGAACATCAATTAAAGATTTCAACAGCTCGTCTCTTGAAATTTTTTGCCCTTTTTCCAATTGAACCAAAAGACCCTCCCAGTCTTCGGGCGAACCCAAACCATAAATGCAGGACACGCTTGAAACAATGATAGTGTCCGGGCGGGAGAGAATAGAGCTCGTAGCCCGAAGGCGCAGGCGATCCAAATCATCATTAATCGAAGCGTCTTTTTCGATATAGGTATCTGTATGCGGAATATAAGCTTCGGGCTGGTAGTAATCATAATAAGAAACAAAGTATTCCACCGCGTTTTCCGGAAAAAACTCTTTGAGCTCTCCGTAAAGCTGAGCGGCTAAAGTTTTATTGTGAGAAATGAC
The DNA here is from genome assembly GCA_964562805.1 of uncultured bacterium. Lineage (GTDB taxonomy): Bacteria > Omnitrophota > Omnitrophia > Omnitrophales > CAZLUT01 > CAZLUT01. The sequence continues at coordinate 22,704 of CAZLUT010000027.1, forward strand.
GAGTGCCGGCTTCCGTTGGTTGGCAATCACATTGGCTATCGTAAAAGTTTTTCCGGAACCGGTTACACCTAAAAGAACTTGCTCTTTACATTTAGAAGTGAGCCCCGCGCTTAATTTATTAATTGCCTGAACTTGATCTCCGCAGGGAGCGTAGGGAGAATGAAGTTTGAAGAGCTTATTCATAAACAGTGGTTAGTGGATAGTGGTTAGTCGTTAGTAATTCCAGCAACAAATTTTTCGATGCGGTCAAAGTATTCGGCACCAGCAATTCCTACAAGATCATTGTGGTTAGCTTGATCAATAACAAAAATTTCTTTCGGCTCATTCGCCTCTTCAAAAAGTGAAATGCCCAACGAGTAAGGGCAAATCGTGTCATTCCTCGCGTGAATATGAAGAAGAGGTGTCGTCACCTTTTTTATTTTTTCGCGATTATTAAACTGAAAATTCTGAGCTAAGAAAGAGGGCAAAAAAGGATAATGCAGTTTTCCCAGTTCTTTGAGAGACGTGAAAGGGCTTTCTAAAATAACAGCTTTTACTTTATGGTGAGCGGCCAATTCCAATGTCGGAGCGCATCCAATAGATTCTCCATAAACAATGATTTTTTCCGGTAAGATTTTTTTGTTCGTTACGAGCCACTGGTAAGCCGCCTCGGCGTCTTGATATAAATCTTTTTCATGTTCAATTTCGCCGCTGCTTTTCCCATAGCCCCGATAATCATAAAGCAGCACTTGAAAACCTTTTTGAAGAAGAGGTACAACTTTAAAAAGACGGTGGCTAATATTGCCCGCGTTTCCATGCGAGAGAAGAATGACATCAGCATCTTTGTTTTTTCCGGGAAACCATAAGGCATTTAAGCTCACTTCCCCTTTGACTGGAATATTTACTTCTTCATGCTGGAGATTCCAATGACGGGGCTCGTCATCCCAGGAGCTTTGTGGAAAGAAAATAAAATTTTTAATCATTTGATCTCCCCATGGAAAATTAATGGCTAAAACTATTAAAAAGCCAATTAAAAGAGAAAGCCAAAAAATCCGATTTTTCACTATTTAAAATAATTGAATGTTCTAAAGCGAAAAGCTGACCTTGTCATTAGTCAGCCAATAAAGCCATAGATTTTGGCGGAAAGTATTGTTTTCATCCATAAGAAGTTCCATACGCTTTCTGAAATATTCAACCTTGGGGTGAGACGCCGGATAACTCTCGATATTCACCAAACGGTCAATCAAAGCGACAAATTCCGCGATTCGCTTCTTATTTTTATCAATCTGATCTTTTAAAATTTCTGCTTCTCGGGAAGTAAGAAAAAAATCTTCCTCATTTAAATCCGGCATTCTTCCTAAGTTAAAAAAACGATCCTGATTAATCTTCATATCAGTAATTCTTAGCTAATCAACACTGCTCAAACTGTTCTTTCTTAGCGGCGCATTCAGGGCAAACCCAATCACTAGGAAGATCAAGAAAATCAATATTACTATTTTCGTTTGGGTCATAAATATAACCGCAAACCATACATTCGTATTGCATATCTTAATTCCTTTGTTTAGCTCCGGTTTTACTAAGGGATATTTTACGCTTCTGGGAGGGAAAAGGCTATAGATTAGGAGCTAAATCAAAATCACAAAACACAATACACAAACCACAAACAAACCACAAAACCCAAAGCACAAAATTCAA
>CAZLUT010000028.1:0-23996 GCA_964562805.1 uncultured bacterium
AGATGAGACATTCACCGCTTATAGCCCGAGCATCGACTATTCTTCGTTCCTCATACCTCTTTTTAAAAAGTTTAAGGCCGGTGAAATTACCACCGAGGATGAAATCAAAGAAGAATGGTCGAGATGGTTCATGGGGGGAATTCAAAAGGCGGACGAAAAATTTAGGCGGGCTGATATTGTTAAAAATCTCCTTGAAGCAGAAGTTAAAGAAAAAAATCTTTTGGAAGATAGAGCGCAAAAAATGAACAAATGGTTCCGTAACCGCGGCCATAATATGGAAATTGACGGAATCCGTGTGCGCGACCGAATTGCGAAATGGCTTGAAACTAAAAATAATGACCTTATCTTTTTTGCCGACTTTGAACCCTCATTTGCTGCCGCTGAAACGCGGGCAGATTTAGATTATCCAGCCACAGAACAAGTTGAGGAGATGGATTTTTTAAAAGCAAACTTAATTGAACAATTAGCTCGCAGAGCTCTTTTACAAGGAGCTTTATCAGAAAGAGCTGCGGACAATTTGATTCATTACGCACAGCCGAGTCAAAATGTTGGTGAAACGAAATTTACTGATCAGATATTGCGGCTTTTTAACATAAGGGATTTTGCAGCGCTGGAAAGCTTTAAGTTTCTCGCCTCAAAAAAGGATGTCGGCAAAATTATTGATATTCGAGCCGAACGCCTCGCCGCTCGATATCGGGCGGTTACAGGTAAGAGTTTGGGGAGCACGGCAATGAGAGTAGCTGTGGCAACATTATTTGCGGGACTTTTTCTTTCTGCCGGATGTGAATGGGCTGATCAGTTGGAGGAAATGTATAGCAAAGAAGGTGTGGCGACGGTTAGTGATAATCTAACCTCTGCTGATATTACGCCGCTTCACCCCTCGCAGATTTGGCACATACCGGGAAGTTCAAATCAGACGGTGCAGGCAAGTATGGATTTTTCCGGTTCCAGCGGCACCTTTACGTTTGGAAGCGATGGATGGGTTGCTGTGACATTGTTTTTCGCGGAGCCGCTCGACTTGGCCGCTATGGGGAGCCTTGTTTTTGGCGCTCGATCAACCGCTTCCGCAACAATCGAGTTTAAAGACGTAGATGACGAAAGGATAGACACTTTTCCGGTATCAGGAGTTAGCGGTGATGTTGTAAAAATATTTAGCGTTGATACAAGCGGTCTTCCTAGACCTGCCGCTCAAATTACATTTGCTCTTTCAGGAGATAAGGGGAAAGAGGGTTCCGTTACAATTCAACACACTCCTTCGACTGGAAGGTCGCTTGGCGGCGCCGATGAATTCAACGAGGTGAATTTACGTGCCTTGGATGAGGCAGAGAAGGAAGCTGGAATCAGCTATGGCCCAATTGATTATTACACTTTTTTAGAGCCATTGGGTGAAAGATTCAAAGCAGGCGAAGTTACAACCAAAGAGCAGCTTAAGGATGAATGGACCAAATGGCTTAAGGGAACGTCGCGTGTTAATGGGCTAACCAGAATAGAAGTTATTCAAGATTTAATAGAAAGGGCTATTAATAAAGGTTTGGTTAGTGAGGAGCATGGCGAGAATCTAAAAAAATGGGTCAGCAAAAATATATACAACATTACGATAGGGGATAAAAGTATCCATAGCAGAATTACAAAGTGGCTCGAAATTCGAAATAAAGACCTTATTTTCTTTGCAAGTGTTAGCCCAGGATCTGTAGCTGATGAGACGCTTGATGATGTAGCTAATCTTAAAGATAAAGTCACGATTGGAGATTTTGTAAAAGCAAATTTAGTCAAACAATTAGTTGAGGTAGCAACTAGCCAGGATCTTTTATCTGAGGCGGCTGGTATCAAGTTAACAAAATGGGCGCAACCCAGTAAGAACCAAGGCTCAGATAAGCCAGCTGACCGAATATTAGGAATTTTTGAGGAGCGTGGATATTATGCCTTAGAAAAAATTCAATTTGGGCTCGCTACCGGCCAATCGCTTGGGGTTCAGGAATTTGTCAATGAAGCTAATGAAGCAATTCAAAAATGGGAAGCAGAAACTGGAGAGTTTGCGAATTTTAAAAAACGGGGCGAAATTGTTTATGAAGCAATGGTTAAGCCTAATCAGCCCGAGTTGATTCCGGATGAATTTAAAGATTTTCTAAATTATATGCAGGAAAGATTGAAAGCTCAGGATATCAATGAACAGGAAGTAGGCTCGGCACTTCTTGGTGTTAATGAATGGATGACAAGAGTCGGGTATCCCGAAAAATTAGTTCAAAAATTAAAGGATCTTAATGCCGAAGGGGACCGTGGATGGGAAATCATGACTCTTGGCTTTATTCGTGAGCTTGCGTTTGGTACCGCGGGTAAGCGGGGGCAGCAAGTTGATGTGAAAGATGGCAGAGTGTTGCCAGGTCCCAATTATGTTAATGACTACACAGTTGCTGAATATACGCTAGGCCTTGCGCGCTATCTTAATAAGATCAATCAAGCGGATAGAGGTGTCGTGCTTGGCGGTGATACTCGGATCAAATCAGTATTACCTTATCGTGATGAGGTTCCCTATACAGAACTTGAAGCTGCCGTATTAAGACAGATGGGTGTCAAAGTTTATCGTTTTAAAGAACCTCGAGCGATCGGGCAGGCCGCGTGGGCCACCTCGCGTTTCGATGCAGCTTCTGCTGAATATAACTCCGCGAGCCACAATTTATGGCATGACAATGGTGTTAAGGCACTCAATGAATTCAGCGCTCAGCTTTTTGCGAATGAAAGAGATGGTATCTTAGCTGAAATAGAAAGAATTAAGCCCGAAGACATTGCCGTGCTCAACATGTATGAGTTTGACGTTGAAGGAGACCGGAAAGCTAATCCGGAACAGCATATTTTACTGGGAAGTGCCGAGGATGCGGCAGCGGACGCTTCAATCGTGGATGCCGATACGGAATATATTAAATTCAACCAGGGTTTTAAGGTTGATCCGGATCTTGTTAAGGAATATTCCAGTGAAGTTAATTCTTATTACACGCCTGTACATGGTGTTGGAATTCATACGGCAATCAAGACTTTGAGTGATGGAAAAGATTTTCGATACAACGTTACGGTTCTTGAAGAGCAGGCCGATCAAGATGCCGAAGGCAGATTTCCCACCGTTGAAAAACCCGATCCTAATTTTAAAAATCCTAAAACCGGTGCTCGTACCATGGATATGGCGATAGCGGAAGCGAAGCGTATAGAAGAACTAACTGGCAAAAATTTTGACTTCGTGTGGGGGAGTGACCCTGATTTTGATAGAACTGTGTATGCAGTTAAAAATCGCGAAGGTGATTGGACGGTTCTTAAAGCTAATGATGCCTGGTCGCTTTTGGTCTGGTATAAGCTTAATCAAATGAGGCGGATGTATGACCAGGGCAGACTTCCTGAAGAGGCAAAAGTTATTTTTGATGAGCAGGGCTACCTTATTAAGACATGGGTTACTTCTGATCTTATAAAAGATATCGCTCAGGATCCGCGGTTTGGATTAGGTGTATTTGAACCGGCCGTTGGATTCAATAAGATCGGTGAGGTTGCCTTAAAAGAGATCGCTTTTCCTATTATGGCCAAGCGGCATAATGTTGATTTTAGTCAGCTCCAAGGCCGCAAAGTTATCACCCTTAATGATCTTACCGAAATATTCGGAATCGAGAATAGAAGCGATGTTATCGATGAAATTAATGAGATTTTAAGAAATTATTTGGCAGTGGGTGCTGAGGAAAGTAATGGAATCAGCCCGGGAGGTCATGCCTTAGAAAAAGTAGGGGATTCAGCAAGTATTTTCTTTCATGAATCAGCTGCCTTAACCAAGGCGATAAATAGAAACAAAGAGGCTTATGCCGGAGAAGATCCCTATATCAGATCATTTTTTGAAACTTTTGGATGGGATCAAGACATTTCAGTTTATGAGCTTCTGAACAGGGTTTATCTCGAATATGGATATCACGCAACGGAAAATATTCCCCTGGAATTTTTTGGGCTTACAGGTTTGGCCCAAAAAGAAAGAGCATTGGGTATTATTACAGAACTTGCTAAAAAAGGTAACGCGGTCAGCGGAACACCTGATGCGCTAGAAGTTGGAGGAGCAGAGATTAGTAGCGTTATTTCCGGCACTGAATACACGACGACCAAAAATGTGACATTTAACGAGGCGGGCTATCGTTTTACTTCTACTGACGGGAATTGGCTTGCGGGCAGACCCTCGGGTACCGAGGCTTATATTCGGGTTTATGCTGACCTGACAGTTCCGAGCGAAAACTTAACTTGGGAAAATATGGAAGTGCTAAAAGGTAAAGCTGACAAAGAAGCTGAAAGACTTGTTCTCGAATTTCACAAACTGGCAACACCTGCTGAAGCCACCGCCCAGTCGCTTGGAAAAGTAAATCCTCAGGAGGTCAGGGCAGCGATCACAAAATTAAAGATTGCCCAAGAAGCCCCAAAAGCTGCAAAGAGATTGGCAAAGATGGGGGATCCTGCCTTGTCATATCTCAAAGATGCGATCACAAGAGACCGGGGGAATATGCTTTTTACCGCACGAGCGCAAGCGGTTGTCGATAAAATAGAAGCTAAAAGTCTTGGAGCCCCCGAAACTAAGAACACAAAAAAAATTCAGCAACTGGTTGCTTTAGCAAATGGTAAAGTACCTCTTGCCGCTAACTTAATAAAAGAGCTTAACAACCATTTTATGGCGCTTATTTTTGAGGAATGGGATGCGCGCATTGAATCAATTGAGAATCCAGCTGAGCGTGCCGCTGAAGAAACTAAATATCGGGAGAGTATAGCGAGTTCGGATTCTGAGTTTAGCGAACGTATTAGTGCCATTACGGATAACCGGGCTGATATAGCTCTTGCCGTTGATGAGTTGGGCAGAGTTGTTGCTGGCAGCTCCCTTGGCCAGGTGCCCTCACCGCTTCTTCCTTCCTTGCACGATAAGATCAGGGATTGGACATTTATCGGGGCGCTTCTTTCTCTGGTGGCTCATCATAACAAAGTTCAGGCCAATACATTTGATTCGAGTCGCGCTGTAGGAACGCGCCAAGTGGCCGCGGGTCAAATGTGGTATGACGATGATTTGTCAGATGGTCATACAGTGCTATTGCAGCCTGGATGGAACCTTGTTTCTCCAGGGCTTGGTGAAACACGCGCTTGGGAAGATATCTTGCCGGAAGAAGGAATATGGATATACGCGTGGAACCCAAACCTTAGGCGATACACAAGGGTTAGACTGAGTGAAGTAGCCGACCCCAATTTGGCATATTGGGTATTTTCTATGGCCGAAGAAGATACATCTGTAACTTTTGAGGGTGAGATTGCGCCTCCCATAGTACCTGTAACGCCTGGATGGCACATGATGACAGGCCCCAATAAGCCAACCAAGATAGATGATATTGTGCTTTTAGATGGAGCCGTTGGTGCTGATGGTTTTTGGAGCTTTGATCCAACTGAGAGAGGGTATTTAGAATTGGAGACTGCCCTGCCAGGTCAGGGCGGCTGGATGCACTTTGATGGAGAAGGTGTTATGAGCTGGTTAAGCCTTGAAGAATTGCTTGCGAGCGGAGTGCCGCTAGAGGAACTTGTAACGGAGTTGCCCCGGATGGTAACTGGTGCTAAGCCCGAGGTTCAGCTTGTTTTTGGTGGCGAGGGTGGGCTTTACCGGGTTGATCGCGATAATTTTTCTTTAGATTATGATGTGCGGGTGGATGGTGCGTGGTCCGGGTACACCATCAGCTTTGATGACTTTTCAACAACGGAGGAGGACACAGTAAATCTGAGAGGATTGCATTCTATTCACTTGGGTCTTAAGAGCTCGAGATCCGGCCCTTCAGACATGAAAGTAGAACTGGTCGCGTGGATTGATGACGAGGAAGTCAAAGAGGAAATTGTTTTGGAGGGTATTACTGATGAATGGGGGCTTTTCTCGATCGATCTGACTCAGTTTAGCCCAGAACTTGTCCAGAATGCCCGGTTCATGAATCTTCTTATTGACGGAACGCTTGTGAGAGCCGGAGATCGTCAAGGCACTTTGGATCTTAAAGTTCGAGGAGGAAAATATTGGCCGAATATTTTTCCTGATTACAACCTTACTTTAAATGATGTTACTGTAATTCATGATTCAGCCTGGCCCGTAGAGCCTGATGGCGCGATGGTAATAGTTAATCCTGTCGGAGAGAATGGCGTATTTGATGTCGATTTTGTTACCGGCCATGATGGATGGGCTGCGATTAATGTGTATGGAGGGGGACCCAGAGATTTCAGCGATGTTGGCCAGATTAATTTCGGGCTTAGCGGTGAGAACATAGAACAGCTGAGAGTTAAAGTTGAGGTTAAGGATCTTGATGGGAATCGTGCTTTCGCGTACTTAAATAATCCTGGTCCTCAGGCTCAGGTTTGGCAAGTTTCTCTTGAAGACTTCGAGATGATAGATGGCGAGGCGATCGATTTTTCTATGATCGGAAATTTTGTTTTTGTGATTGAAGATGGTATACCGGGAGAAGCGTGGGGTCGGGTTCGTCTTTATACGCAGCCTGTAACGGATGAGGTTCCTGTAGAAGTGCCCGAAGGTTACACGCGAGCTACATCCAATCCTAATTTTGCATTTCAGATTGATAAAAGTGATTATCCGTACCAGAGGTTGGATGTTATAGATTTAAGAAGCGGTGAAACAAAAGAGTTAAAAAGTGTAGTCACTCTGGGACCTAATGGCGGATATCTTGTTAATAATCACGATGTGGCGCCAAACGGGGAGTTTGCGGTTTATAGTGAGGCACACCCTAGGGGCAGTATAACTTATATTGAGGCGCTAGACGGTTCTAGGAGGTTTGAGGCTGTCAGAGGGCGGGTCGAGGCACAAGAGTTTGAGGAAAATATTTTAAAGCTTACGGTGCAGGTTGATGGAGAACAAAAGACAGTCTCTATTGATTTGGACGCCATTGAAGAACAACCTCAGTTTGTGGACTATACCGAGGCTCCATCTGATTCTAACTTTTTATCCCGAATAGATAGCACGGAGAGGAACGGTGTCGAGTATCACAGGCTTTATCTTTACGACACCTCAACAAAAATAAGTACTTTTATAGCTGAAATTTCTCCAGCGTACTCTCTTGACGTTATTTCTACCGCCTTTGGAGAGGTTGTGGATGTGGTTGGTGAAGGACAGTACATCGTCTATCAGACAGAGTCAGCCACTGAAACGACACAAACCAAAAAAGTTGTTATTCTAACTTTAGGTCCGGAGCGTAAGAGAATTGATACTTTAATCGATATCGCGGATGATTTGGAATCTGCAGAATTAGATCAAGAGAATAATACTCTTACCATCAGGACGTCCTCGGGCGAGGCAATAACAATGAATCTTGTGGAAGCTAAGAGTCTGGGGAGAGATTTTGAAAACGAAATTAATATGATTAATGATCAAATAGCAGAATTGGAAGATGAAGTTGAGTTGCTAAGGATTACTGCTCGGATGTCGAGGGGTGAACTTGAAGGAGCAGGTATAACTCCTTATGAACAAGCTAAAGCCAAAGAACGATTAAGCGCTATTACAAATACACTCGAAAGACTTGAGGATCAAAGAGAGGATTTGTTAATGGATCCTACCGTTTTTGCCGCTCGCTCTCTTGGCAAATCTGAATTACACGAAAACTTAAGTCAAAAGTATATGGCGGGTGAGATAACGCTTAAACTGCCGCCTATTGGAGGATTAATGCAAGGCAAGAGTATTAATCCCGTTCTTGAGGTTAGACGGGATTCTTATGTTTCCCAATTAGCTGATTCAGAAACTAAAAAAGCCCTTCAAGCCACCGCACTTCAATTTTTAAAAGAGGCCAAAGATAAGGGTTATCACATTACGATTTCTCCTATGTTTGCAGGAGCAGCAAGCCGTATTAAAAAAGGTGAAATTGCTGATTTTGTGATAGAAGCTATTCAAGAAGCGCCTCGAAAATTTGTGGATATCGCTAGCTTTAGAACGCTTGTTAATCCGGAAGGTCCCGCCGATCAATTAACTAATCAGGATATTGAGATTTTGGCGACTGTTACAGACAAGGCAATACTCAAGAAGCTTTTGTATGATGCTAAGGTGCTTTTGCCCGCAGCTAAAATTGATGGGGTATGGCATAGCTTCTTGGATTTTAATATTTTAAATTTTAAAAAGGCCCAGGATGAGTTGGAAGCGGCTGGATATGGCAGACCTCTTATCTTTAGACCGATGCTCAATGAAAATTACAAAGCCGATCTCGCTCGCATTTTAGCAGAAAATGATAATTACGGTCTCTTACCCGAAGAGCTTGATATGACTTATTATCAACCTCTTGGCTATGGAATAATTGGCACACCTGAAGATGTGGCGGAGGAACGCTCAAGCTTTTCAAGTGAAGCTGATTACGAAACGGCCGTCGAATTTTCAAAAAAATACGCGGGCCGCGTAATGTATTCGCAATCAATTCCTGAGGGACACGGCTGGTATTTTCCCGCGCAATTAATGACAGTAGAAACTGCCAATGAACCGGACGATAAACCCGCAGCCCTTAATGTAAAGGATAAAAAGATAGCTTTTGATTGGATGCATAACCTAGACAATATGGGTACAGTCGATAGTAATTGGCTAGCTTTCTTAGGAGCTATGATTGAGGGTGATCTCCAAGTTTTATTGGAAGCCTCTAGTAAGACAGATGCTGAGAAAGGAAAAGGCGGAGGATTTACTCGTTATACCTATCGTGTTGGGGATGAGGAGAGGGTAGGAATTCGACAAGTCGAAAATGATGTCCTGAAAGCAGCAGCTAAGGAGCGACATATTGATTTTGCTTCTTATGAAAGCGAAGCCGCAGCACCTGGAAATAATAATGGTTCTATGTTTTTAAGAACCTATGATCCTGAGACGGGTGCGTATGGAGTCTTGGAAAACAATCTAGGCGACAGGTTACAGGAAGCTTTAGCGATAGCTGATCCAGAAGCTCAAAGAGAAGCGCTTTTTGGTTTGAGGCAGCAGTTAGTTGAAAATATGGGGATAGTACCTGTATTAAAAGTAGCGCAAGTTACACCAAAAGAACTAGCTGATTTTCTAGGTATTACGGAGGAGGAAGCAGAAGCTAAGCAGAAAGCGGGCGAGCTTCCCAAAGAATTTTTAAGAGTTATTTTTGAGATTCGCGCTTGGGATATTCAAAACGCTGTTATCAACGATGTTCTTTCGGGTGAAGAGGGTAAATTAAATACTCCCGATAGAGTTCAAGCTGCCGGTACAAATAATTTTACAGACTTTACTCTGGACTCTCCTCAAGAAGATCTTTTCCGAGTACGTTTTGCACCTCTTAAGACAATGGATAATTATGATAATGAGTTGTTGCAGGGTGTGCGAACAGAAGTTGTACGTGCGACTGTTGACCCATCAGTAAAGCTTTTAGGTGATATTCCTAACACTAATGAACTAACTGCAGTAGGCGCGAGTCTTGGCGAGGGTGAGCGTGCTGCAACTACTGTTCCTGCTGAAGATATAGCAGAAATGGTTGAGTTGAGACAGCAAGGTCTTGCAGGTTTTCATAAAAATGTAGACCCAACCCCTGTTAAACCTGCTCCGGCTACGGCAGTAGTTGATTGGGCGAATGCCTTCACTGAAGAGGAGCGCCAGAGACTTATTGAAAAACAAAGACGGATGTACCAAGACGGCGAGATTACAATGATTGTTATGGCCGGCGGTGAAGCGACTCGTTTTGGCGGACCCAAGACATTTGTCGAAGTTTCTCCAGAACTGGGAGATTTTCTTGAAATCAAAGCGGCTAATTTAAGATGGGTACGAGAAACCTTTTGGTCTGAAGTCCCGCTTTATATTCTTTCGAGCGAAAAACGTCTTTTGGAATTTAAAGATCAGCTCGCCCAAAGAGGTTATTACGGTTTTACAGAAGATGATTTTAAATGGTATGTCCAAGGCACAATTGATACTTTCATACCAACTGATGAGGAGATCGAAGCTAACTTCAAAGGAAAAGCAGAAGAAATTGAACGACACAAAAAAATAGCAGCACTTCTAAGAAGTGAAAATCCAGATGGCGTCTATAGATTTCAAGGTGCAGAACGCAAGGTGCCCCCAGGACATTTTGATGCGATTGCTTCCTTTATTATCTCTGGGCGTTTGTCGGATGCTCTTGGGAGAGGTATTAAATATGCTCCGGTGGTTAATATAGATGGTCTTCAGGCTATTTTAAAAGACGACGGAGCGATTGCGCATTTTGCAGAACAGGAAACAGATTTTGGATTTGTCTTGGCCGAAAAAAATCTGACTTACTCAATCGCAGATCAAGAAACAGGCGTACCCATCTTAGATAAGCTCATCGTTCGTTTTCGTGATAATGCCTTGTCATTAGATGGCCTTACAGAGTTTGAAGGCGAGTTAGAACACGAAGGTAAGCGTTTTGTAATTAATCAAGAGACAAAGACAGTCGATGTGTTTGATATCGCAACAGGAAGTCGCATCCCGGTTACTTACGAGATCAAGCCCGAAACAGGTGGTACTTTGGTCGAGACAGCGGATGGAGAGATTACCATGCGGGAAGGTTTTGAACTTACTAAAGATTTTCCTCATGCCGAAGCACCTTTCTTTAATACGAACACCATTATCCTCAACTTAGAAAGTCTTCTTAAATTTCTTGGTGTCACACAAGAAGAATTGGCTGCTATGGATTTTGATCAAAGATCAAAGCTGGTTAGAGAACAGATGGTTAAAAGAATAAAGGCCAACTTTGAATTTAAAAAACATACAGTTATTGGTGAATATCCAGAATATGGAAAAGTGGTGCAAGATAAAGAAACAGGAGAAATGAAAACCGAAATTCCTGTCTCTCAATTGACCCGCATCATGCTTCAATCGGCCCATCTACCAGGAGCCGATGTGACTTATTACTTTTTCCCGCGAGCAGATGTGTTTGCTCCTGTTAAACAACCGGAAGACAAACGGATTGCTGCTCAAAACAACCGTGAATCTCTCAAAGAAGTTACTATTTATAAACGAGAGGTTAGCGGTCAAAGTTTGGGTCGGCCCGAGCGTATTGTCTGGGTGTTTCACGAAAGTTTTTCAAATGAGTTTGATGATTTTAAAGCCGTTTTGAATGAAGCGTATCAGGAAGAAGGGGGTATCGATGCTGGAATAGTAATGTCTGTTGTTAGCGCAGCTATTCAGCTACGGCCAGATAGCAGGGTCAAGATTACACCTGACATAGTTTTTGTACCTCTTACTGTCGGACCAAGGCGGTTTAATGAACTCGAGAAAGTGCTCGAAGAAAGAGGACTTAAAGTACCGGTTTTTGCTATTAATCCTAAAGACACCTATACCGTTGAGGCTGTTAGAAATGCAGTAGATGATGCGCGACTTGAAGCAGCCGCAAAGGCTTTAGGAGAACCGGATCAAAATATTGCTGAGGCAATAGCAAGATTAGAAAGCGATAGAGCGATTTTGGCTGGAGAAATTAAAAATCTACGGAATGATATATTTAGAATTGAACAAGCAGGCGGTGACCCCGCTAACATCAATTCAATCAAGCAAGTTATTAGCGACCTTGAAGACAGTGTGATAGAGATTGATAAGCTGTTAGAGCAGCTTAAAACCCAAATTGAAGATCAATCTCTCACTATAGAAGATATAACGCCTGAAGCGCTAGCTAAGCTTTTAACGGATTCGGTTGACTATTTTGAGACTTTTCAAGCGGCGCGAATATATCTTCTTCGCATCTATGGCGATTTCGAGAAACTTGAAGAAATAGAAGATCTTCCGGTCGAGACCCGGGATGAGGCTCGTGATAAGTATTTTGATGATTTGATGTTAAAAGCTGCTGAGGCCCAGATAGCGGCAGTCGGGCAATCTCTTGGTAAAGATGAAATGACGCCTGAATCAGTGGCTAGAATACTAAGAGAGTCGGCTCAGTCAAGCGCGGCGATTGCGGCGGCGCGGAAGCATCTTCATAAAACCTATGGTGATCCAAAAGAGCTTGAGCAAATAGAAGCCCTCCCATTTCAATTACGTGACCAGGCTCGTGATAAATATTATCAGGACTTGTGGCTCAAGGCAGCCGAAGAGTATATAGCAAATAAGACTGCCGGTAAGTCACTTGGTGAGGAAAGTGAAGCAATTCAAAAGTTAAAAGAAAAAGGTTTTTTTGATTTTAAAATATCACCAAATGGGAAATTGTTTCTTGCTAGAGGACCAGGTCGCATAGTTAAGCTTTTTGAAACTGCGACAGGTACCCAACTTCAACTTCCTAGCAGGGAAAGCAGTATTGAAATAGCAGGATTCTCACGTGATGGTAAGTACCTTCACATCGAATATATAGATGAAACACACGAAACTATTGATGTTACAACGCTGAGAGTTGCTGCTCGCTCGCTTGGTGAGGAAGTGCGTCGCGACCAAGTGCTCGCAACCTTAAGAGGTGAAGAGTTTACGCGTTACGTGGCGATGACGGAGGTAGAGAAAATTGATTATCTCAAATCTCTTAATCCAAACATAACAGCTATTCGAAGTGTGCAGCCTGTAGTTCCAGAACAAATTACAGTGCAAATAAGGGGTGATGCGGTTTTTGAAGTGCCATTTGTAATGCCTGAAGCATTGACGGTGGGTGAAGAAAGTCTGGTATTAGCCATTGAAGCTATGGCAGGGAGCTTTATTGCTTTAAATATTCAAGATAATAACCCGGCACTCTTTAATAAGCTTTTTGCAGCCCTCTTTGATGATAGAGACCAAGCCGTAAAAGATATCGTAGCCCGGGCCGAAAAGAATCCGGAAGGCCCTATTGCGGCTCTTAATGTGAGAGTCGGAGAAGCAGTACCTTCTGTTGTCTTTAATACTTCAAAGAGCGGTTCCGAGATGGCCGTTTTAACTCAGCTACTTAATAATAAGAAAGAAGTGGCTGTGGTTTTTGAAGAGGCGGGAGGATTTACGAAGAAGGATTTTGAGAGCTATTTAGCTGCTTTCCCGCAGGATGTTGTTGATAAGAAAACGCGTCAGAACATTCTAAATAGAACTGTTTTTGTGGCTGTAGATGAATCCCAAATCCCTGAGATGATTAATCGAATGGTATCGCTGGATGAGCCTGTGAGGATTGTGGGGAAGCGCGCGAAACAGTCGCTAAGATCAGTCTTAAAAAATCTTAATATTAATACGGCCAATATTTCAGAGCACATGAGTGTTGTGGCACCTTCTAGCGTCTTGGACGGAGTCGAGGCGATTAATCCGGGAAGTGCTTTGACTTTCATGTCAACGGATCAAATAGCAACACCGATCCAGGATGAAAAAGCTTATAAATTTATGAACTATGCCTGGGGTTCGACGCTGGCTTACTATGGCGGAAGAGACAGTTCGGAATTTCCTGAGGAATTGAGGCGGTATTTGCAGTACAACGAAAAGGGAAGATTGGTTCTTAGTGACTACGCGTTGGTTCAGTTCTTGAATCAATTGACCGCAGAATTCGAAGGATTGCAGCAGACATTGAAAGCAGCTTAATCGATTTTTATATTAAGTTAATGTTTTATGCCTTGTGAGCATATCTTCTCTGCTCAAACAGTCCTCGTAACGGCAAGCCATTATCAAAATGGGGACATGTGTCTCGCGTGTCCCCATTTTGGATATTAAGGAAGCTTGCCTACTGCGGATCTCGCAGTGAAGATACGCTCTTCGGCAACGATGCTTTATTCAATGTCTTTTTGGGAGAAGAAAGATACACCTCTCAGCATCGCTCTCCTTGTTATAAAGCTGCTTTTAATGCCCTTTTTAGGAGAAGGGGGAGTAGGTCACACTTAAGTGTGACCTACTCGATTGACATAGGAAATCCAAAAAGTATACTAGCTGTTCTGTGTGGCCCCATCGTCTAGGGGTTAGGACGCCAGATTCTCATTCTGGTAGCAGGGGTTCGAATCCCCTTGGGGCTGCCAAATTTTAAATATATGGTTTATCATATATTTAAAATTTGTTTGATCGTATGAGGCGGGGATTCGAAGCCATTTTTTCGCCGACCTCATGGGAGGAAAAGCGCGTAGGTACGCGCGGCAGAAAAAAAGGCCGGCCCGGAGCATGCGGTCCCTTTCACATTTAGCGTGCGGAGGGGAATCCCCTTGGGGCTACCATTAAATTACGATATAGTTTTTTACTATATCGTGATTTAATAACGAGTATTACACAGGGGAATCGAAAGATTCCCGTGCGAGGACTGATGGTCAAACATCAGCCGACGCCTGCCGAAAACGTTGGTTTTCGGTCTTGGGGCTACCATTGAATAACTATTGGGAAAGAAAAATGAGTAAAAAAACAATTTATTTAGACCATAACGCGACAACGCCAATTCATCCTGAGGTCAAAAAGACCATGATTCAGGCGATGGAGATGTATGGAAATCCGTCTAGCCTCCATAAGCCGGGCCGGGAAGCGCACCATGCGGTTGATCAGGCCCGCAAAACGGTCGCAGATTTTCTCGGGGCAACACCTGAAGAAATAGTTTTTGTAGGAAGCGGTTCAGAGGCAAACAATACTGTGCTTTCTACATTGATTGGTTGTAGCGCTGCCAAAGAATGTATTCACGAAATGTGCGGGAAGAATGAAGTTGTCACAACTGCCATTGAACATCCTTGCGTACTTGAAACCTCCAAGTGCTTAAAAGACCGGGGAATTAATGTTCATTTTCTCAAGGTAGATCCCTATGGAAAAATTAATTTGAGCGAACTCGAAGAAAAAATTACAAAAAAGACAGGAATTGTCTCCGTGATGATGGCCAACAACGAAATTGGAACCATTCAGGATATTAAGGCGATTTCAAAAATTACTCGTAAACACGGGGTGTTATTTCACACGGATGCGGTTCAAGCTGTAGGCAAATTACCGGTTAATGTAAAAGAGTTGGGTGTTGATTTTCTAACCCTCTCAGCTCATAAGATGTATGGTCCCAAAGGAATTGGCGCTCTTTATATTAGGAAGGGAGCGCCCTATTGTCCTTTTATCCGGGGAGGTCATCAGGAAAAAGGACGGCGTGCCGGCACCGAAAACACTCTGGGAATTGTTGCTTTGGGGAAAGCTATCGAAATGCGCGAGAAAGAAATGAAAGATGAAGAAGGACGCCTTTTAAAATTTAAGAAAAAACTACAAGACGAAATTCCAAAAAGAATCCCCGATGTATCATTTAATGGCCATCCGAAGGATTCGCTAGCGGGCACTGTTAACGTTTCTTTTCCGGGCGCCGAGGGTGAAGCGATATTGCTTTATTTAGATTTGGAAGGAATTTGTGTTTCGACAGGGTCGGCTTGCGCTTCAGGATCTTTGGATCCTTCGCACGTACTTTTAGCAACCGGGCTTTCGGCCGAAAAAGCGCACGGCTCGATTCGTATTAGTATGGGGCGAGAAACAACCGAAAAAGAAATTAATTCGATTTTAGAAATTTTGCCGTGTGTTATTAAAAAAATAAGGGATATGTCGACCGTAAAAGCAGGGAGTAAGTCGTGAGTCAAGAAGGCGAATGGGTTTATACCGAAAAGCTTAAAGAGCATTTCATGCATCCTAAGAATATTTTGATGGATGAAAAGGATTATCCGGCAGATGGCAAGGGGATTGTAGGGAATGTGAAATGCGGTGACCAGATGATGATGTATATTCAAGTTAATAAAGATGAGGGTACGATTACTGAGTGTAAGTGGAAAACTTACGGCTGTGCGAGCGCTATTGCAAGCACTTCAATCCTTTCAGAGATGGTTAAGGGCATGAAGGTGGAGGACGCCTACCATATTTCGCCCAAAGATATCACTAAGGAACTAGGCGGGTTGCCTGAACACAAGATTCATTGTTCGGTTCTTGGAGACAAAGCCCTAAGAGCTGCCATTAATGATTATTACACCCAAAACGGTATGGCTGATAAGGTAGTCAAAGAAGAGGCTAAGATAATTTGTCAGTGTATGAATGTGACAGATCATGAAATTGAGCATGCCATACTAGATGGGGCCAGGTCATTTTATGAGGTTCAGGAGAGGACAAAGCTTGGGACGGTTTGTGGGCAATGTAAAGATGAAGCGACCAAACTTATTGAAGAGTATATTAAGAAACATTTTAGTTAAGTCTAAGGTCTAGGATCTGAGATCTAAGAGTTTTTGTTTTTAATCCCTTAGTTCTTAGATCTCAGTTCTTTCAGAAAATTTATCTGTTAAAAATCGTTATTCTAGATAAAATACCCTCTTTTCGATTTGGGTGTTCTCTTTAATTTATCCCACAAGCTTTCAGGGAGCGAAATTAGAGGGGTAGTTTTTCTAAAAAAGGGGCTAAACCATGGAAAAGACAGCTGGTGAAATCGCAGAAATCCTAGGCGGTACCGTCCAAGGTGATTTGAATGCTAAGGTCAAAGCTCTAAATAGTTTTGAATTAGCCGGTCCAGGAGACCTTACCTTTGCTGGGTCTAAAAAATATTTAGAAAAACTTGATTCAACCAATGCTACATGTGTCCTCGTCGGTGAAGATTACGACGGCAAAACCAAAAAAACTCTAGTTAAAGTTAAAAATCCAAAAGAAGCCTTTGTTATTGTTCTTACAGCTATTCACAAAAAAAGAAAAAAACCCCCAAACATTCATAAAACAGCGATTATCGATCCAACGGTTAAAATTGGAAAAGATGTTTATATTGGTCCTTATGTGATTATCGAAGAAGATGTTGTGATAGGGGATGCGACTCAAATTTACGCGGGCTCTTTTATCGGCGCAGAAACTAAGATCGGGACCGGAACAACTATTTATTCAAATGTTTCGATTTATCCTGATATCAAAATTGGAAACCGTGTGATTATCAATTCAGGCGCTCGTATCGGAGCTGATGGGTTTGGATTTTATGAAAAAGAGAGTGTTCAGTACAAAATTCCTCAGACGGGCGATGTGGTGATTGAGGATGATGTTGAAATAGGAGCGAATGATACGATTGACCGGGCAACTTTTGGATCGACAATTATTGGACAAGGTTCAAAATTAGATGACATGGTTCACATTGCTCACAATTGTATTTTAAAGAAAAATGTAATCATTTGCGGTCAGTCAGGTGTAGCGGGTTCCACCGTGATTGAAGACAACGTTATTATTGGTGCTCAAGCCGGTATTAAAGACCATATTCGGTTGGGAAAACGGGGTGTTGTCGGGGCAAAAGCCGCTGTAAAAGAAGATGTGAAACCAGGCGAATATGTTTTGGGACACCCGGCGATGGAAGCGCACAGTATGGCTAGACATTGGGCCGCCCAGTTCCGTTTGACCAAGCGGGCGAAAACATTGGTCGAACTGGCGCGGCGCGAAGAAGAAAATAAAAAAGAAAAAGCAGAGGCTAAAGGATAAAACAATGATATCACGATACACGGATCCTAAAATCGGAGCGATTTGGACGGAAGAAAACAAACTAAAGAAGTGGCTTGATGTCGAATTGGCTGTTTTGGATGCATTAGCTTATTACCGAGTTATTCCTAAAAATATCCCAGGGACTGTGCGTCGCAAGGTGAAGTTTAACCCTAAACGCATTCTCCAGATCGAAAAAGTAGTTAAGCACGATGTAATTGCTTTTTTAACTAATGTATCAGAAAACGTAGGTAAGGCTTCGCGTTTTATTCATTACGGAATGACTTCATCAGATGTTTTAGATACGGGGCTTGCTTTACAAATTCGCGATGCTTCGGATATTTTAGAAACCGATTTAAAAAAATTCCTGACAGTTCTTAAAAAGCAGGCAAAGCGTTATAAAAACACCGTGATGGTTGGTAGAAGTCATGGGGTGCATGCCGAACCGATTACTTTTGGATTAAAACTTGCAGTTTTTTACGCGGAATTCGAGAGGAATTTGAAACGTTTCCGTGAAGCTCGGGAAAATATTAATTGCGGCCAGGTTTCGGGTGCTGTGGGCACCTTTGCTCACTTGGATCCTAAGATTGAAGTTTATGCTTTAAAAAAATTGGGTTTAAAACCTGATCCAGTCACGACTCAAGTTATTCAGCGCGACCGGCACGCGGAATACTTATCAACTTTGGCGATCATCGGAGCTTCTCTGGAAAAGTTGGCAGTTGAAATTAGGCATTTACAAAAAACAGAAACCCTAGAAGCAGCCGAATCTTTTGGTAAGGGGCAAAAGGGGTCAAGTGCGATGCCCCATAAGAGAAACCCGATCACTTGTGAAAAAGTAACGGGCATGGCGCGTCTTTTGCGCGGGAATGCGATGGTCGGACTTGAGAATGTAGCATTGTGGCATGAGAGAGATATTAGCCACTCATCTGTTGAAAGAGTTATTTTTCCTGATAGCACGATAGCTCTTCACCATATGTTGACATCGATGATTAACGTGATGGAAACTCTGGTTGTTTACCCCAAAAACATGAAGCGTAATCTAAAAGAAAGCCGCGGTATGGTTTTTTCTCAGGGCCTCATGCTGAAGCTTGTTGAAAAAGGTCTTACACGCGAAGAAGCTTACGCTTTGGTTCAGGAATCTGCCAAACGGGTCTGGGATGAAGGGTTTAAACTAAGAGATTCGGTATTGAACAACAAAAATATCCTAAAATTTCTTTCTCAGGAAGAAATTGAAAGTACTTTTGAATACCAATATCATACAAAAAATATTTCTAAAATCTTTAAAAGGGTAGGTGTTAAATGAAAAAAATAGAGAAACTTTACGAAGGAAAAGCAAAAAAAGTTTTTAAAACCGAAAATCCGCTTCTTTACGTTCAGGAGTTTAAAGATGATGCAACCGCTTTTAACGCGAAGAAAAAAGGAAGCATCGAGAATAAAGGGATTGTAAACAACAAAATTGCTTCAGCCCTTTTTACTTTACTTGAAAAAGAAGGAATCCCAACTCATTTTGTTGAAAGGATTAGCGATCGGGAGATGGTAATTAAAACCCTCGAAATCATTCCGGTTGAAGTTACTGTAAGAAACATTACAGCAGGCGGTATTTGTAAGCAGCTCGGTCTTAAAGAAGGAATTAGGCTTAAAGAACCTGTGATCGAGTGGCATTACAAAAGCGATGAATTAGATGATCCGTTAATGAACGATGACCACATCCAGGCTTTGGAATGTGCAACCGTTGAAGAAATGGATCTTATTATAGAATACACCATTAAGATCAACGAACTTCTGATAGCTTTTTTTGATAAGCTTGGAATTGACCTGGTTGATTTTAAGCTCGAGTTTGGACGTCATAAGGGCAAGGTTCTTCTCGGAGATGAGATATCTCCTGATACATGCCGTTTTTGGGATAAAGCAACCGGCAAAAAGCTTGATAAGGACCGATTTCGCCAAGACTTAGGAAGTGTTGAAGATGCATATCAAGAAATGCTTTCAAGGATCGGGGCTTAAAAAAATGGGTAAATTTCAGGCAAAAGTGCATGTAACGCTGAAAAAATCAGTGCTAGATCCCCAGGGGCAGACTATTTTGCATGCAATGGACCATATGGGGTTAAAAGAAATCAAGTCTTGCCGTGTCGGAAAGTTTTTTGAGCTTGAGGTCGAGTCATCTGATAAGGAAAAAGCAAAAACAAAACTTGAAGCGGCAGCCAAAGATCTTCTTTCAAATCCAGTTATTGAAGATTACGCAATCGAAGTTCTGTGAAAGCCTTAGTTGTTGTTTTTCCCGGATCCAATTGTGATACAGATTGTTTCCACGCGCTTAATGACATTGGTTTTAATGTGTCTTTTGTTTGGCATAAGGAAACCTCGCTTCCCAAGACCGATCTAATCGTTCTTCCTGGTGGATTTAGCTATGGAGACTACTTAAGAACCGGATCTATCGCCCGTTTTTCACCCGTCATGAAAGAGGTGGTGAAATTCGGAGGTAAGGGTGGAAGTGTTATCGGGATTTGCAATGGATTTCAGGTGCTTTTAGAGTCAGGAATGCTTCCGGGTGCAATGCTTAGAAACCGAGATCTTCAATTTATTTGCCGCCACGTTTATTTGAGAGTCGAAAATAATGAAACGCGTTTTACTAATCAGTATAAGAAAGGCGATATACTTTCAATTCCAATCGCTCATGGTGAAGGAAATTATTTTGCAGAACCTGATGTTTTAAACAAGTTAGAGTCAGAAGATAGAATTGCTTTTCGCTACGTTACTGAAGACGGGAAAGTTGCTGAGAAAATAAATCCAAACGGTTCCCAACTGAATATCGCGGGTATTTTTAATTCAGGAAAAAATGTTTTAGGTATGATGCCGCACCCAGAGCGGGCAATGGAAGATCATTTGGGTTCTAGTGACGGTCGGGGTGTTTGGAATTCTTTATTAGAGAAGGTGATGGTATGAGTGTGGAACCAGAAATAACTAAAGAGCTGATTGAAGAGCATGGGATAACTCCTGAAGAGTATGCGCGTATTCAGAAGATTCTAGGTAGAGATCCTAATTTTTCGGAATTAGGTGTTTTTTCTGTAATGTGGAGTGAGCATTGTAGCTACAAGAATTCAAAGCCTTGCTTAAAATTATTCCCTACAACAGGTCCTAAAGTTTTAGTAAAAGCCGGCGAAGAAAATGCCGGCGCGATTGATATTGGAGATAAGCTCGCCATGGTATTTAAGATGGAAAGTCATAATCACCCCTCGGCTATCGAACCCTTTCAAGGAGCAGCAACCGGGGTGGGTGGAATCTTGAGAGATATCTTTACAATGGGGAGTCGTCCTATTCTTAATATGAATTCACTTCGTTTTGGCAGTCTTGATAAGCCGATTAACCGTCATCTTCTAAAGGGTGTGGTCGAAGGAATTGCCCATTATGGAAACTGTATTGGAATACCTACAATTGGAGGAGAGATTTATTTTGATAATTTTTACGAGGGCAACCCGCTCGTAAATGCTCTCTCGCTCGGAATTTTAAAGCACGAAGAAATTAAAAAAGGAAAAGCTTCGGGCGTTGGAAACCCTGTTTATTATGTGGGAGCCTCGACTGGCCGCGATGGTTTGGGAGGAGCAAGTTTCGCCTCCCGTGAATTAACCGAGGAATCCAAAGAAGATAGGCCGGCCGTTCAGGTAGGCGATCCTTTTATGGAAAAACTTCTTTTAGAAGCGTGTCTTGAGCTTTATCAAACCGACGCGATTGTTGGTATTCAGGATATGGGAGCAGCAGGACTCACGTGCTCGACATGCGAAACTGCTTCTCGAGGGAGTGCGGCAGTAGGGATCGAAATCAATGAAGTGCCTCAGCGCGAGACCGGAATGAATCCATATGAGGTTTTACTCTCGGAGTCGCAGGAGAGGATGCTGATTATTGTGAAAAAGGGGAGAGAGCGTGAGGTAGAAGAGATTTTTGAAAAATGGGATCTTCATGCGGTTAAGATCGGTGAAGTTGAGCCAGGCCATATGATGAAAGTTTATCACAACGGAAAATTGGTCGTTGAAATTCCAGCCAAAGCGTTAGCCGATGAAGGTCCGCTTTATAAGCGGGAAGAGAGTGAGCCGGAATATTTAAAGCATACTCGTCAATTTGATATCAATTCAATGCCTGATGTTAAGGATGTTAAAAAGGCATTTTTAACTCTTTTAGATTCTCCAACGATTGCTTCAAAGGAATGGATTTATCATCAGTATGATCATATGGTGCGGACTGATACGGTGATGCTCCCGGGTAGTGATGCGGCCGTAGCTCGTATCAAGGGAACTAAGAAAGGAATTGCGATTTCTACTGATTGCAATGGTCTTTATTGTTATTTAGATCCTTGCGAAGGCGGAAAGATTGCAGTAGCAGAAGCGGCTCGTAATGTCGCTTGTTCGGGCGCTAAACCCCTTGCTGTTACTGATTGCCTTAACTTTGGGAATCCAATGAAGCCTGAGGTTTTTTGGACTTTTAGAAAATGTATTGAGGGAATGACGGAGGCATGTAATAAATTTGACACGCCAGTGACGGGTGGAAATGTGAGTTTTTATAACGAATCTCCTGAGGGTGCTATTTATCCAACGCCTTCGGTTGGTTTGGCAGGACTTATTGAGGATATTGACAATCTAGTACCTTCATTCTTTCAGAATGATGGAGACTTGGTTTATTTGATTGGGAAAACTCGAAATGAAATCGGAGGCAGCCAGTATTTACTGACTCTTCACGGTAAACGTCTTGGTCTTCCGCCTAAGATAGATCTTGATTATGAGGCGCGTCTTATTGAGTTTTTGCAAGCCGGCTCGAAAAAGAAAGCTTTTCAATCGGCTCACGATCTTTCGGAGGGTGGATTAGCTATAGGCTTAGCCGAAAGCATTCTCGGAACTAAAGATCATCCTAAAGGGTGTGAAGTTGAAATTGGTAGTTGGGCAAGTGACATAAGGAAGGACGCCGTCCTTTTTGGCGAAAGTCAGGGCCGCGTTTTAATTTCAATTTCAAAAGAAAAGAAAGATGAGTTTGAAAAGCAAGTAAAAGAATTTGAGCTGCCGCTTCAATTAATCGGGGAAGTGGGCGGCAATTCGCTAAACATCAAAGGTTTGCTTGAGATTGACTCCAAAACGGTAGAAGATACTTATCGAAATGCTATCGGAAAAAGGATGAAGGTTTGAATGAAAAAAGAATTTGTTAAAAAACCACTAAAATTTGATTTTAATGACGACAAGCCAAAGGATGAGTGTGGTATTTTTGGCATCTTTAATCATGAACAGGCGAGTGAACTGACTTATTTAGGGCTTTTTTCGCTTCAGCACCGGGGTGAAGAGAGTGCCGGAATTGTATCCTGTCATGAAGAAAATTTAATTGAAAAAAAGAAAATGGGCTTAGTTGGCGATGCGTTTGATGAAGAAACCTTAGCTCAGTTACCAGGCAAATCAGCAATTGGCCATGTTCGTTATTCTACAAGCGGAGCAACCGACATTAAAAATTCACAACCCATCAAAGTTGATTATTCAAGAGGACAAGTTGCCGTTGCCCATAATGGGAATTTAACGAATGCCAAATATCTTCGCGATGAGCTTGAAGCACACGGTTCTATTTTTACAAGTACGGTGGATTCTGAGATCTTTATTCATCTAATGGCGCATCCCAAATACAAGAATCAGATCGAGGGGATTGTTGGTGCCATTAAAAAAGCTCAAGGAGCTTATTCGCTCGTGGTTTTAACGGACGATGCATTAATCGGAGTACGTGATCCTCATGGGTTTAAGCCGCTTTGTATCGGGAAATTAGGTCATGCAACGGTGCTAGCTTCTGAAAGCTGTGCTCTGGACTTGATCGGAGCTAAATATGTAAGAGATGTGAAGCCAGGCGAAGTCGTGATTTTTTCAAATAAAAAATGCCAAAGCCGGTTTCCATTTCGAGGAAAACAGCAGTTGGTTTCTCAATGTATCTTTGAACACGTTTACTTTTCAAGGCCGGATTCAATGATTTTTGGTGAAAACGTGGCACTTGTCCGGGAACGTCTCGGAGCTGAGTTGGCCAAACTGCACCCAGTAGATGCCGATATGGTGATACCGGTACCTGATTCCGGAAATTTTGCCGCGATTGGTTATGCACGTGAATCGGGAATCCCATACCGGGCTGGCTTTACCCGAAATCACTATATTGGCCGTACTTTCATTGGTCCCGTGAAGCAGAAACGCGGCTTTCGAGTTAGAATAAAATTAAATCCAGTAAGTGAAGTCTTAAAAGGAAAGCGTGTTGTGGTAGTTGATGATTCAATTGTTCGCGGTAATACAGCACGGTGCCGTGTTAAAGCTCTCCGGGAAGCGGGCGCTAAAGAGGTTCATCTTCGTATCAGTTGTCCGCCTCATATTTCACCTTGTTTTTACGGTATTGATTTTCCGGATAAAGAGGATCTGATCGCTGCCAATCATTCGATTGCAGAGATTAAAAAATTCTTGGAAGTTGATAGTATTGGCTATTTAACGATTGATTCGCTCCTGTCAACCGTCACAGCACACCCTAAGGACCATTATTGCGTCTCTTGTTTTAGCGATAAACATCCCCTGGCTCCTAAAGGCGGTTTTGGAAAGTTTGCTCTGGGACGAAATAGGAGATAGAACCTAATATGGGTCTAACCTATAAAAAAGCCGGTGTTAATATCGATGCCGGAAAT
>CAZLUT010000029.1:0-22682 GCA_964562805.1 uncultured bacterium
ATTTGTTCAACAGATAAAAGCTTTTGTCGGCTCTACAAAAACCTCCGGCGGCATAGGCTCTATGGGGGGATTTTCGGGTCTTTTTAATCCTGATTTCAAAAAATATAAAAATCCACTCCTTGTTTCGGCAACTGATGGCGTTGGAACCAAGTTAGAATTAGCTCAACTTATTGGTAAGCATGACACCGTTGGAATCGATCTTGTAGCCATGTCGGTAAATGATTTAGTCGTGACAGGCGCTAGACCTTTATTTTTTCTTGATTACTTTGCTACCGGTAAGCTTAAAGCAAATGAAGCAGCGCAGGTTGTTAAAGGAATTGCCCTTGGATGCAAGCAATCGGGTGCGGCTCTTCTAGGCGGCGAGACAGCTGAAATGGCGGGTTTTTATCCGGATGGGGCGTATGACTTGGCGGGATTTGCTGTGGGTATTATTGAAAGAAAAAAACTTTTACCCAAAAAGGTAAAAGCCGGACAGGTTATTTTAGGGCTCGCTTCAAGTGGCCCTCACAGCAATGGATTTTCACTCATTCGAAAGGTGTTTTCTAAGAAGGAATTGGAAGGTCCGCTCGGTAAGAAACTTTTAAGTCCCACAAAAATTTATGTGAAACCCGTTTTAAATTTACTTAAGAAAGTGAAAGTTTCAGCACTCTGTCATATTACGGGTGGTGGCTTTTATGACAATATTCCAAGAGTGCTCCCTAAGGGTTTAACAGCAGCGATTGCAAAGGGAAGCTGGCAAGTTCCGCATATCTTTAAAGTAATTCAAAATCAAGGCCGGATTGCGGAGCGTGAAATGTTTCGCACCTTCAATATGGGTATTGGCATGATGATTGTTTTGGATAAGACTCAAGCGGCGACAGCTCAAAAAATTCTAAAAAAAGATAAGATTAATTCCTGGATTATTGGCAGTATTAAAAAGGGAAGGAGTGTCGAGATTAAATGAATGTTTTAATTATAGGTTCAGGCGGCAGAGAACATGCCTTAACTTGGAAAATTTCTCAAAGTTCCTTAGTAAAAAATATTTATTGCGCACCCGGAAACGCCGGAATGGCGGAACTAGCCGAATGCGTTGAAATTCCAGCGTGTGATTTGGAAATGCTTATTCAATTTGCAAAAGATAAAGAAATCGATTTAACGGTGGTTGGCCCCGAGGCACCTCTCGTAGCGGGGATTAGTGATGCGTTTGAAAAGGAAGGGCTCTTAGTTTTTGGTCCTAATGAAAAAGCGAGTCAGCTTGAAGGTAGTAAGATTTTTTCAAAAGAAAAAATGGCGGCTTTTAATATTTCAACCGCTCGCTTTGAAAAAACGGATAATTACAAAAAAGCTCAAGAAATTATCGAGTCTTGGGAAAATTTTCCTGTAGTGATTAAGGCCGATGGCCTTGCGGCCGGTAAAGGGGTTGCTATTCCTCAAACTAAGGAAGAAGCTCTCGATATTCTTAAAAAATATTTTGTCGACAAAACTTTGGGTGAAGCAGCTAACCAGATAGTGATTGAAGAGCATCTTGTGGGTGAAGAGCTTTCCATTCTCGCTCTTACAGACGGAAAAAAAGTGCTTCCCTTGGCAAGTTCTCAGGATCATAAGCGCGCTTATGATAATGATGAGGGGCCCAATACAGGGGGGATGGGCGCTTATTCACCCTGCCCTTTCGTAAAAGAAGACGAAATTAAGCAAGTGGTCGAGCAAGCGGTTACTCCTATGGTAGAAGGTTTGGCGAGTGAGGGAATTCAGTATAAAGGCTGTCTTTACGCAGGACTCATGCTGACTGAAAAAGGTCCTTATGTATTGGAATACAATGTAAGATTTGGAGACCCGGAAACTCAGGCAGTATTGCCCCGGCTTAAAACCGATCTTTTTCCTATTCTTTTAGAAATTGCGAAGGGTAATTTAAAAACTGAAGAGTTAGAGTGGGATCCAAATTATGCGGTTACTGTTGTTATGGCCTCGGATGGATATCCGGGTTCTTATCACAAGGGCTTTCCGATTAAAGGACTGAAACAAGCGCACGAAGAAGAAAGGCTTGTTTTTCAAGCAGGAACAACTGCTGAAGGTGATGATGTGATCACCTCAGGTGGAAGAGTGCTGGCTGTGACAGGCTTTGGCCCAACGTTAAAAGCCGCCGCTAGCGAAACTTATGAAAGTGTTAGCTTAATAAATTTTAAAAACGCATTTTATCGAAAAGATATTGGTAAGCGTATGTATGAGAGGAGCGAAGTAAAATGAGTAAAATACAAGTTGCGATTTTAATGGGAAGCGATTCCGATTTTCCTGTAATGGAAGGGTGTGCTAAAACACTCGATAAATTTGATATTGGTTACGAGATGCACGTTATGAGTGCTCATCGCACACCCGATCAGGTTGTAAAATTTGTTCAAACAGCTCCTGAAAAAGGAGTTAAAGTTTTTATTGCGGGAGCAGGGGGCGCAGCGCACCTGGCAGGGGTCGTTGCGGCTCATACGACAAACCCCGTAATTGGGATTCCGCTTGATGCGACTTCGCTTAATGGAATGGATGCTCTTTTATCAACCGTTCAAATGCCCCCGGGGATTCCTGTTGCGACCGTAGCAGTTGGAAAATTTGGCGCCATGAACGCCGCACTCCTAGCCGTTCAAATTTTGGGAGTCTCTGATAAGGTTCTTCAGCAAAAGCTAGCTGCTTATAAGAAAGAAATGGAAAGTAAAGTCCTCGAAAAGGACAAAAACCTTAAAAAGAAATTTCCTTCAAAATGAAAACCGAGGTTTGGCGCCTCGGAGATTCTTGGAACGCAAAGCGCCTTGAAGAGGCAATCCGATATCTTAAAACAGGAAAGCTTGTTATTTTTCCAACCGAAACAGTTTATGGTGTTGGTGCTCTCCCGGAAAATAAAGCGGCTCTCGAGAAAATTTATGAATTAAAAGGACGCCCAAAGGAAAAACAGTTTGCCTGGCATTTAAGTAGTGCCGGGCACATGAAAAACCTTAACCTTAAAAAAAATTCCCTATTCCAAAAAGTTGCTGAAAAGTTTCTTCCGGGACCCTTAACAGCCCTTGTTTTAAATGAAAAGAATGAAAAGATAGGAATTCGTATTCCTTCCGATAAGAGAGCTCAGCAATTAATTGAAGCCGCTGGAGGCGCTGTCTTGGCAACGAGCGCTAATCCAAGCGGGGCCGAATCAGCATGCGACGGAGAATCTGTGATCAGTTATTTTGACGGTCAAGCTGATTTGATTTTGGACGGCGGCCCCACTCAACTTCAAGGGGACTCAACCGTGGTTGATTTTACTGTAGAACCTTTTAAAATTCTTCGCACTGGGGTATACTCAAAACTTCTTGATGAATTGGAAGTTTTGGCAAGATCGGAATAGTTGTGAAAAAAAAAAGACATATTTTAATTATTTGTACCGGCAACACATGTCGTTCGCCCATGGCGGAAGGGTGGCTGAGGTCCGAATTAAAACGGCAGGGCAGGGATAAAGATATTACGGTCAGCTCATGCGGTGTTTTTGGCCGACGGGGCGCTCCCGCTTCATTTGAAGCTGAGCTTTTACTTAAAAATGAGGCGATTGATATTTCGAGACATAAATCTCAACCTCTTACGAAAGAGCTGGTAGAATCAGCTACGCACATTATTGCTATGAATGAGGAGCATAAAGACGCTCTGTTAGAAATTTATCCGAAGACAACAGGTCGGTTGAGAGTTTTTACCATTGAAGATCCGATCGGCCAGGATCTTCAAGTTTATAAAGAATGTTATGAAAAAATTAAAGCCGCACTCAAGGAGGAATGGAATTGGTTAACCAAATAGCAATCGGAAGCGATCACGCGGGTTTTGAAGCAAAAGAAGCCATCGTTAAATTACTAAAAGAGAAAAAGATTCCGGTTAAAGATTTTGGAACTTTTTCCAAAGATTCGGTTGATTATCCCGATTACGCTAAAAATGTTGCTGTGGCGGTTAGTCGTAACGAGGTTGGAGAAGGAATTTTGATCTGCAACTCCGGAATCGGAATGTCGATCGCGGCTAATAAAGTTAAAGGTATCCGGGCGGCACTTTGCATGACGGTAGAATTAGCTCGGTTTTCAAAGCTTCATAATAATGCCAACGTCTTGTGTCTTTCGGCAGGATATGTCACCATTGATGAATTAAAAAAAATTGTTGAAGCATGGCTTGAAGTTTCTTTTGAAGGCGGTAGGCACGAAAGACGTGTGAATAAAATTAAAAATATGGAAGGTTAAGAATGAAATCACGGATATCTCATTTAAAAGAAAGGGACCCTGAAATTTTTCAAGCAATTCAAAAAGAAGTTAAGAGACAAAACAATAACATTGAATTGATTGCTTCTGAAAATTTCGTTTCCCGCGCTGTCTTAGAAGCTCAAGGCTCTGTCCTCACTAATAAGTATGCCGAAGGTTATCCTGCGAAGCGTTATTATGGTGGCTGTGAATTTGTTGATATTTGCGAAGATCTAGCAATTGGGCGGGCAAAAGAGCTCTTTGGTGCTGAGCATGCGAATGTTCAGCCGCACTCTGGGTCGCAGGCAAATATGGCTGTCTTCTTTTCGGTTTTAAAGCCGGGAGACAAGATTCTTGCAATGAGTTTGGACCATGGAGGTCATCTGACCCACGGACATCCGATGAATTTTTCGGGTAAGTTTTATGAAATTATTTCTTATGGCGTCGCTCCGGAAGATGAAAGAATTGATTATGATAAGGTTGAGGCCTTAGCGCTTGAACACAGACCAAAACTTCTTTTGATGGGAGCTTCAGCTTATTCTCGAATCATTGATTTTAAAAGAAGCAAAGAAATTGCTGATAAAGTTGGGGCATATCTTATGGTGGATATGGCTCATATCGCGGGGTTAGTTGCCACAGGGCTTCATCCGAGTCCCGTTCCTTACAGTGATTTTGTTACGACAACGACGCATAAGACGCTGCGCGGACCTCGAGGCGGCATGATTCTTTCGAAGGAAGAGCATGCTAAAAAAATTAATAGCATGACATTTCCCGGAATTCAAGGCGGGCCTCTGATGCATGTGATTGCGGCAAAGGCAGTTGCATTTAAGGAAGCGGCGAGTCCCGATTTTAAAATTTATCAAGAGCAGGTTATTAAAAATGCTAAGAAGCTGGCTGTTGAATTGCAGGAAAAGGGTTTTCGTGTTGTTTCAGGCGGTACAGATAATCATCTAATGCTTGTTGATGTGAAATCAAAAGGTTCTACCGGCCGTGAGGTTCAGGATCTCTTGGATACGGTTAATATTACAACCAATAAGAACATGATTCCATTTGATAAAGAAAAACCTATGGTGGCTTCCGGTATACGTATCGGCACCCCGAGTGTTACAACCCGGGGCATGAAGGAAGCAGAGATGGATGAAATCGCGGCCTTAATAACCGAAGCTATTGAAAATAAAGATAACTCCTCTCGATTAGAAAAAGTTAAAGAACAAGTGAGCGCTTTAACAAAAAGCTTTCCTTTGTATGAGGATCTTTTAGAAGGGTAGGGATTCCAATGCGCTGTCCTTTTTGTAAAAAAGATAATGACCGGGTGGTTGATTCCCGCTCATCAAATGATGGAATGACAATTCGCAGGCGCCGAGAATGTGAATCTTGCCAAAGACGATTTACCACATTTGAAAAAGTTGAAGAAATTTCTTTTTTTATTGTTAAAAAGGACCAAAGGCGTGAAGCCTACGAACGTTCAAAGGCTTTGAGCGGTATTATTAAGGCTTGTGAAAAACGGCCTGTTCCGGCAGCCTCGCAGGAGGGGATTATTGATGAGCTTGAAAAGATGCTGGATGAGAAATATGAAAAAGAAGTAGGGTCGACTATTATTGGCGAATTTATTATGCAAAAGCTTTTTGATATTGATGAGGTGGCTTATGTTCGTTTTGCTTCAGTTTATCGTCAATTTAAAGATATTAATCATTTCATGAAAGAGCTTAAAACGATTCTCAGCAAATCTTAATTTTTCCTAACTACTAATCACTAATCACCATCTATCCGGGATATTTTCTATACTGAAAATATCTTTTTGTATGCAGCTAGAGATAAGGTATTTCGGCACCGCTCGATCTGCCCCAGCGAGACAGATCTCGCTCATGACTTCGGCCTTACTTTATCACCGTGCAGCTCGGCCTGCGTAATGTGCCTTTATAGCTTATCTCTACCTGCGCTACACGTAAGAATAGTTAAAATCCACCACCCAACACCTATCACCTATAACCTAA
Source organism: uncultured bacterium (assembly GCA_964562805.1). Taxonomy (GTDB): domain Bacteria; phylum Omnitrophota; class Omnitrophia; order Omnitrophales; family CAZLUT01; genus CAZLUT01. The sequence goes on from CAZLUT010000029.1 coordinate 6,203, forward strand.
ATTCCACAACTCCTTTAATATCAACAAGTTACGTAAATTGAGAAATGGTAAAAATAACCTAAAAATATCCTTAAAAATTGGAATTTTACTCATTTGCCGGGTAATCTTTATACAGGAGTAAGGAGAAAAGAGCAGCTTTAAAAGTTGCGATTTTTTTGTATTTTTGAGGAGAAAAATGTGTGCTAAGAAAATTACTATAATTGTTGTATGCGTCATATTTTTGGCGGGACAAATTCTTCCGGCCGCGGGGGAAATAGTTATTTCTCCTGGGGTCTCACAAAAAACTCTTATCTATCCAGAGAATGGTAAAGTTATTTCAAGCTATGAAGGATCCTCAAAAAAGAATGTGATTTTTATTCAAGATGCCCACATGAACACAAGTGCGCAAATGAATATTTCTAATATCTTGAAGCATTTGACTTGGAATTCGGATGTAAAGCTCATCGGCTTAGAAGGGGCGGCAGGCAGGTTTGATGCAAGAGAGTTTAATAGTATGCCGTTTCCTGAAATTAAGCAGAAAGTATTTACAGAGTTGTTAAAAGAAAAAAAAGTTACGGGCCCAGAATATTTTACCTTTATTCAGAAGCCAAGCGATGTTGATGTGTATGGGGTGGATGATATTGATTTATATATTAAAAATCTCGCCACCTATACCGAGTCTCTTCGCTGGAGAAAAGAAGCTGTAAAGGATTTGGAGTCAATTCAGCTGAACGTTAGCAATTTAAAAGCCAAAATTTTTAATAAAGACTTGAAAAAATTTGACACAAGAATCAGCTCGCTCTATGAAGCTCAAAAAAATTATTCCGGGTTTTTAAAGTATGTTTTAGAAAAAGCAAAAGAAAAAAACGTAGCGGTAGATGAAAAAGAAAATTTGAAGCGGTTTAGAGATCTGAGTGCTCGTAAGAAGTCAGAATTTGAAGGGGTGGATCCTGCGGGGTTAATGGGTGAGGTGGAAGAGGTTATTCAGACAATTAAATCGTTCTATTATCAGAATCCGGATGAAAAACAGCTCGATAAGATTTCTGAGAAGATTGATTTACTGACTCGTTTTTTCAAATTTGAACTTTCACCGGAGGAGTTTGAAAGCTATGAGAGTGATTCAGAAATTTTTAAAATCGGTAAATTAAAAAAAATAATCGATGATCTTGCTGCAAAATACCACATAAGCCTTAAACGATTTGGCACCTCATATGCCGGCTGGGGTGAGTCGCTTCTGAAATTATCCCGTTTTTACAAAATAGCCAAAAAAAGAGATAAGGAGCTTATCGACCGGCTTATTCGCTTAATGGATGAAAAGAGTGTAGAAACAGCTGTTTTGGTTGCAGGTGGATTTCATAAGGGTGGCATTGAAAAAGAATTGCAGAAGAAAGGTATTTCTTACCAAGTGGTTCAGCCAAACCTTATAGTGGACTTGAAAGATTCTCAGGATTACAGGGAAGCTATGGAGTCAGCCGGTGTTATCGTGAATAAGGAGGCTGGTGTTGATATTTTTACTGTGATCCCACTTTCAAATTTAAAAGCAGTTAAAGCTCGAGGAGCTGACAGCTCAAAAAAAGTATTTGAATTTTGGCGCAATAAAGTGTTTTTACCCTACATCAATGCTGTCCGGGCAATGAATCAGAAAGATCCCGAAAAAATTTATGTAGCCCGCAATGGGTATCTGGGGTGGATGTGGCTTGAAGATTTTATGATTGCCGTTTTTGATTCAGGACTAGATCTAAATAGATTAAATGAACATGTGGCCCGCGAAAATACAATTCGGCATATTGATAACCCGGCATTTCATGAGGCGTCTCGAGGAGCCTCCTTAGGCAATGAGGATGCGGTGAAAGTCACTTTGCTGTATTTAACAGATCATCTTACGGAGAAGGGAAAAATTTACGAACCTCTTGGAGTCGAAGCGCTTGCCGGGCATTTGGATGCGGTATTTAATGATCCAAAATCGGATGTTAGCGCGGATGTTGAGATACTTCATATTCAGGTTGAAATGGAAGAGATTAGGAAGCGTAATCCCACAATTGAGCGTGATCAGCTTATCAAAGAGGCGATTCAAAATATGGTAAAAAAAGTTAAAGCACAGGGAGCTGATCTTGTTGGGGTTTCGCTTTGGTTTGGAACGCTGGATCTAGGCAAGATGATTTATGATGCCATTCAAGAGATTCCTGAAACCGAGCGGCCCGAATTTGTTGCCGGCGGTATTTTGGCGACATACAACGAGGAAGAGCTTTTAGAAGATTTTCCGAACGGAATGATCTTGTCGGGTCCGGGCGAAGCTCCCACAGAAGCATTAGTGGAGCAGATTTATAGAAGGAAAAATGGATGGGCTTATGATTTTGATAATATTGCACGATCGGGCACATCCATTCTTTACCACAAGCAGCCTCGCCATGAAGGGGGCGCAAAAGGAGCGGTCAGACGAATATGGTCTTCTTTGGGCCGGGATAAAATACACACAGGGATTCATGATCGTTTTTTTGGATTGCCGCGAAGAGATTTTATCGGGAGGGCGATTGAAACCGGAAGCACAAAACATGCCGAAGGTTCAAGCGGATGCCAGGGGCATTGCACTTATTGCAGTCAGGGCAAAAGAGAGCCTACGGTTAAATCGGTCAGTTTACTTCTCGAGGAAGTCAAAGAGATGAGTGATAAAGGGGCTGAGAAAATAAGTTTTGTGGACGATGTGTTTCTAGGAGGAGACTTGGAGAAAATGAATGAATTTGCAAACGGTCTCCTTGAGATGAAACATAAAAGAATTAGAAACCCGGAGTCTTCCGAAGGTATTGACCCTAATTTGGTTTTCTATATCGCAACACGAGCACATTTGGTATTTAACCCTAACGGCACTAAAGTCGAAAATGAATTCCGCAAACAAATCTTTAAAAAGCTTCGTCGAGCCGGGATGATGACTATCAATATTGGTGTTGAGTCCGGCGCCCCTAGTCAATTAAAACGTTACGGCAAGGGAATCCCAACCTCATTAAATGAAAAGATTGTGGAAGTATTGGAGGGGATCACCGACGAACTTCAAAAAGAAAATCCAGAGCGGGATTGGACTATTGGACTTGAGGGCGGCTTCATAACTTTTGATCCGCTTGCTACCTTGGATGAGATTCAGCAGAATGTTGATTTCTTGCGAAAAACCAAGTGGCGGCATTCAATCAACTATCCATTTCAGCAGATGAGAATTCAGCAAGGAACCAGTTATGTGATTATGGCGCGTCAATGGGGGCTTTTGCATGAGGATGAATACAATAAAAACTGGTTGGTTTATAATTATCACTACCAGCGTCCTGAAGTCGCTCGCGTTGTCTATCACCTAAAGCGGTGGGAACCGTCGGTTTTTAGGTTTTTTTACGCGCTCAAGCAATTAATGAGAGCGATGCCGCTAAAAGGATCAACGCCTGAGGAGCAGAAGCTTTTTGAAAATTACTTTCAGCGCCTGCATGAAATACAATTGGATCTTTTAGAAGAGCTGGTAAAAGCGGAAAAAGCAGATTTTCCAGAGAGGGCGCGTGCTGATGCTATTAAGCAGGTGAATGAGAAGCTCAGAGAGTATTACCGTGAATTTTTAGGATCAATAAATAATCACAAACTTTGGACGGATAACGCGATATTTAAAGATCTAATTTTCCGCTCTTTGGTTATTAATGCCATTGCCTACGGCGGAGAGAAGGAAGGGTGGGATCGAGGATCTGCTTTTACGTTAACAGATTTAGAAAAGAAACTGCCCTACTACTCAGTCAATGACATCGCGAAAGCCCTTAATACGCTTAGTAAAGAAGGTTTGGTGACGGCTATTGGAGGAGTGTACCGGATTACCGGAACATTTTTTACGGCTGATTTTCAATACGTTGACCTGCCTAAAGGTTACCGGCCGACAGCAGCTCAGTACCGCTATTACGCCAAAGATCGGAGTCGATCTGTAAATTTGATTTTTACAGGGCTTCCTGGATCCGGCCGTTCCAGTACCGCTAGAAAAATCGCGGAAGATTTTCAAATCCCCATGATTAACATTTGGGATCTTATTTTGAAACGGTATGAAGAAGTTAAAAAAACCGATTTCCAAAAGAAGCTTAAGGATGAAAGTAAAAGATATAACGATTTAAATAACGCGATTATGTTATTAGACGCTAAAGGAGTTCTCACAGAGGTTGAGCGAATACAACGGCAGGCGATGAGAATTGAACGTGGTATATCTCATCAGAAGATGCATGAATTAGCACTTGATTCGAATCTAATTAATGCCTATGAGGGTACGGAGCGTTTTAATTATGAGGTGCTGCGAAAACTAGTCGAAGAAAAGCTGGAAGAACTTGATTTGAGCCGCGGCTTTATATTAGTGGGCGGTATTTATCTGGAAAGAATGTATCAGGATATTTTTCATAAACGTGGAATTGAAGTTGACCATGTGTTTTTCTTTGAAGCCGACCAGGATATGAGAGCAAAGAAACTAGCGACTTATTCGGCAGATGATCGCAAAAGGATTGTAGAGAGAAGCAAAAGGCAGAAAATGATGATACGGGATCAGTTCGAATATTTTAACCGCAAAGGCAAAGCTGTCCGAATTCCAATAACAGCGCTTGAACAGGATGCCGGAAAAGACGCTCCGGAGATCCAAAACTGATGGCAAAGGACTCAAGCCCTTCATTCGCCCAGTCATTACATCTTAAGACCTGAGGATGTTGGTTATTTTTCAGTTTACGGAAGAGACGTTAGATCCGAACATGAGGATCTAGCAACCAACAGCCGTAAAGTTGAAATTTTAGAGAAAATTTTAAGTGAAAATCACCCTTCGATTGCTGAGGGGTTTCGCAAGTTTCAAGATCTTTTAAAAGAAATAAAAACAAGAACAGGAGAGGACCCGGAAATCACGGAAGGCTTTATTGAAAATCCAGAAAAGCATTTAGGAGGAAGAGTTTCAGAATCTGTTTTACAAATAGTGATGATCCAAGCTTATAACGCAAAAGATGATGAAATTGTTAATTGGGTAAAGTTTATGTTCGGGACAGACGCTATTAAGCACGCGCTGAAGTTAAGCTGGCTTCCCGGATTTACTTATATCGTGGCCCGAGCTGTAGCTATCGATAAAAAAGCAACATTAGATGTTTTAAAAGCACATATGAAAATGGACTGGCCGCTTTTAGCTGAGGCGTTTGACCCTGATGCGCCTTCTCCCGGCGGACGTTTGATACTCAAAGATCTTCAGGCGGAAAAACTTGATAAAGAGACCAATCCAATTGTTCTTCAAATGCTTCAGGGAGAAGATGTGCCTGAAGAAAAACGAGTCCAATGGGAAAAATCATCAATAGATGGAGCAAACGAAAGTTTAGCTTTTTTAAAGGCAGGTATTAAGACTCCAGAAGAAGCAAAAAAGGCTATCTTGAGGCGCGTTAATGCGATGGGGCAGCAAGTAGTAGCTGTTCGAACGGTTGCGGGAGACGAGATGCGGGAAGGAAAATTTGTTGATGAGCATTACCCCGTCACCCGGCTAAACGCGGAAAAAGGAGCGGACAATTTTTTACCGGTAGATTTTCATAAAATTAATGAGATTTATGACAAATCTGACTTTTATGAAGTTTTTGAATTAGACGAAAAAGAGACCGAACCCGCTCAACTACCGATTTATGGCGCTTATCAGGTTATAGACGCGCTGCTGGAAGTTGTTAACCCCGAGACAGGAAAAAAGTTTACAAGATCAGAAGCAGAAGATGAGATTATTGGGCTTTGGAATCATGGATACGATAAAGAAACCGCCGAGATTTTTGAGAAACCAAAAAAGGTTTTAGTCGTTGACGACGATCCTGCAGCAAGAATATTTTTGCTTCGCCAGCTAAGAAGTTTCGGGTTTGAAGTCACGGTTGCTGAAACAGGTGAGGAAGCAATGGAGAAAGCTGAACAGGAAGATTATGCGCTAATAGTTTCCGACTACCAATTCACTGAAGGGATGCAGGGAACAGAGTTTGCCCGGCGATTAAAAGATAATTTTGAAAATCAAGGTAAAAAAGTACCGCCCGTTATAATGATTTCGGGAACCGGAGGCGCTTTTAAACTTCCTGAATTTGCGGAAAAAGCGCTCAAGGATGGGACCGTTTCAGATTATTTTTCAAAGGACGCTTTTAATCGAGCGGTAATCAAAAAAGTTCTTCGTGAGCACGTGCCTGACTTTGAAAGTAAGGACAAAAAATTGTTGTTGGGCTTACCCAGTTGGGTGAGGGCGCTGGTGAAGCATCCCGTACGATTTAACCAAAAAGATTTGCCGATTGGAATTCATAAAATTAGCGATCGTAAATTTGTCATGCCAGTCACACATCACAGCATCAATAATGGCGAAGCGTTCTTTTTAGTGAACGCGCATTTTATTGATGTGAAGCGGACGTTTGAGGCGCCTGGGGCCCGGACCGATATTTTTATTTTAAGAAGCTCGCCTATGCTGACGGTAGAAGATGAGATGGAGTTTAAATTTGCCCCCCCTAACCTTAGCTGGCGGATGATGCGGGAACAGATGACGGGAAAAACTAATCCAAAAGCTGCCAAGCCGGGCAGTATTAGACGTGATGCCTATGATCTTGTTTTTAAAACAGAAGGAGAGGTGAGCGTTCGAAATAATCTTTTTCACTACAGTGAGGGCGCTTTGGAGGCTCTGCGCGAGATTCGTTTTTGGTTTCCATATATTCCTTTGGAAGAGACAACGCTGGGAAAGCTCTTGAAAGATGCGGATTACACTCCTGAAGAAATCGATTATTTCCTGAAAGATCCGCTTGTAAAGCTTGAAGGCGATGAAAGCTTCTTATTTGAAAGATTATCGCAAAAAGACAATGACGAAACTTTAGCCTTTTTATTGGAATTTTTCCCCCCTTTTTATGGTGCAAGAGAAACGGGTGAAGATGCTAACCCGACAATATCCTTTCGTGAGTTTCGAGAACTTCTTGATGAATACAACAAGGGGCAGGAGGGGCAGCTTGGTATGAGGCAAAATGTAATTAAGAAAGAACAGCTTGAGGTCATTGATGACAGCGCTTTTATTAGACTTCACCACCGAAAGCCCCTCGAAAGACAAGAGGATTACACTTCGGGTGTTCAGTTGTTGCAAGAAGGAAGGGTTGCTCGCGCTTTAATTTCTGCCGGCACGGCTGGGCGGCTTATTGGTTATGATCAGCCGGAGAAGGTTCGGATTCGAGGTAAAGTGCCTTTTATTCAGCTTACGCCGAAAGCTGATCAGCTCGATTCTTTTCAAGTGCAGGAGATGGTTAAACACGCTTTCGAGACAAAGTTTAAGGGTAGACTGCCGACATGGTTTATGACAAGCGATGTAAATCATATGTCCATTCAATCTTATTTAGCAGAAGGAGAGGAGTTTAGAGATTCGCTGGGTGATTATCGTTTCTATGTTTCTTATGGTGTGCCCCGATTCAATCCGACGGAAGAGGATTTGTTTATACATTTTTTTGGATTGAAAGAATACCTTGAAACAGACTCTCTAAGGCGTAGAGGTGTAATTCAAAATCACCCGTACTCTCCACGAGTGAGTGAAGCAGTGCTTCGCAATGGTGCCGTTGGGGGGTTGTTTAGATGGGCCCCGAACGAAATTAGCACGAAAGCACCCGGTCACTTTGATAGTTTGGCATCATTAGTTCTAAGCGGAGAATTAGCTGAAATGATGCGACAGGGAATCGAAATGATTGATTTTGCTGATTTAGGGAATTTAGGTACTTTACCGGACCCTGAGCTGTACGGAACAGCTTCAAAGATTATGCGGGAGAACCCAGAGATCGGAATGGTAAGAGTTTTTGTAGAGAAAAATGTTATTTATAGGGGTACAGTTATTGATCCGGTTAGCGAAAAAGAAATTTCTTATCGCATCATAGCTCGCGGTGGGCATGTTGCGAAGTCCTCATTACCTCTCGAATGGCAAGTTAAAATAAAAGAGGACGGTTCTTTGGAATTATCGCGGGAGGGTATCGCTGAGGCCAGTCCTTTAATCGATGAAGAGATTCGTTATGAAGAAGGCGGCGGTCTTGTGGAGCTTGACGGCCGAATGCAGCTTGTTGATAGTTTTCGTCTTCCGCCTGATTTTGATCATGGGCAAATAAGCAATTTTTCTACTTTTAGAACCTTGATGCGTCCCAGTGCGGCATTACAATTTTATGGCTTGACTCAGGAAGAATATTTATCAATGTTTCCGAAAGGGAGAAAAATAAGTATTGACGATTTATCTAAACTGAGAGAAAAGATGAGAGTCGCGCATAAGAAAATTCCGAGCTATATTGAGGTAAAAGATGTCTTGAATGCTGCGACCGGAGAGAAGCGAAAGGCTGCACAGTTAACCAGGCTTTTGGGGGATTTACAGATTCCCGCTGTTAATATTTTTGTTGATCGAAGCGGTAAGGAAACCTTGTCAGGTTATGTGGCCTATAAAAGAAGGCCGGATATCGGTGCCAATCAGCCGGTCGCCAAACAAATCATTTTGCAGTTGTTGGATTTACCGGAGGATCGTCACCCGCTTATTTCCGAAGATGCTTTAAAAGAAGGGGAAACAGAAGGGAAAAGCTTGGGCGACGCCTCACAAAAGCGTCTTAAGAAAGCAGTTAATGATCATGAAGGTAAATTTAATACTGTTATTTCGATTCAAAACCAGGCGATGCTTTCTCAATTTTTAGCCAGTGAACATTTTGAAACGATAAAACTTTTACTTCGCAATCCTAATAATCATATAACCGTTTATTTACCGGAGATTCTCCTTGAAGAAATTCCAGGTAAGATTAAGAGGAGAAATTTGCATTTTATTAATTCAGATGAAGTTAACCTTAAAGATTATTTAGTTGGAATAGCCGAGCTTTATGAAAAGAATGCCTTAATCGCACCAGAATCGGTTTTTAGCTCGGCCGATCTCATCGGCTTTGAGGGCTACAAGCTAGCATCCGATAAATTGATGAGTGGTGAAGAGCCGGTCCGAAATGAATCAAACAAATATATTGGCGGTTATCTGACTTCAGTCAGTTTTGGACTTTTAGGCGAAGGAAGTGAATTTGCTGCTCAGTATTTGGATGGGGAACTAGCATTTGATTCCGAAACCGGTATTTATTACGTAGATCGAGACTTTGTCCTTACCAACTTACTTAAGAAATGGACCGAAAACTTTAGGGCATTACTCGAAATTAAGAAAGCTGCCTAGCGCATAAAAATATTTTATATTTTTATGTGCAGCAGCTAGATGATAGCGGATAGTCGTTAGACTAGTCACTAACTACTAGTCACTACCTACTGCTTCAGATTGCTCTTAATATTTGCTTCTTTGAGAACAACTAGAATTGCTTCTTGTTTAAGTTTCTGATTTTGATCTTCGATTTCTTTCTGCTTGTTGGTTGGGAGAGGGACATCGGGTTTGGGAATTTGAGGGCCCAGGTTTTCTAAAAGCTGATTTGAATACTTTTCAGCCAAAATCACTTGCCTTAAAGATTCTTCAAAGTCTCGCGGACTTTCATTTAAGACGGATTTGGTCCAACGTTCATAACTTCTCATATCTGTAATTTGGCCGCCGCCCAGCATCAATTGAATTAAATTTTTCACTTCAGCATTGGAAACAGTCAGGCCTTCTTGTTTGGCTTTTCGGGCAAGAGCGATTTGCTTAAAGGTTTCAGCGTTAAGTACATTATCGGGTAATGTGGACGCTTCAATCGGCAGAAGCAGCTTTAAAAGCTTTTTTTGTTTTTCAAAAGCCCTTAGTTTGACTTTTTGCCCATAGACCTCACCGGCGTTGGGCGACAAGAAGTCACCACTCATTACGGCAGCCCCCCCGCCCCAAGCGATAAAGGAGATAACGATGATCCAGATAATGATTCGCGTATTTTTTCTATAAAAATCTAGCATGGCCGTATAATACAGGGACAAACAAAAAAAAGCAAACCAGGTGATTAGCGGCTAGTGGTTAGTGATTAGTAAATGACAGAGCTAATAACTAATAACCAATAACTTAATAACCGAATTACAACGTTGTTGCAAGTAATGGGAAAGTTATGGTAGCATCTTTGTCATGAAAACTTGGAAAATACTGATCGTCATCCTTTTTATCTTGAGCGGTGCTTTATTCGGTTTTGCCCTGGTTACTTTTTTAGGTAAACAAGCCGAAACGACCCTCCGTATCCAAACAGAAGATAATCTTAACCAACAAAAAATCGAAAATATAAAATTAAACCTTGCCTATGAAGAGTTAACTCAGACAAAAAATAATCTTGAAACAACGCTAAAAAATGAAAAAAAGCGCGCTCAAGAAATTATGACAGCTTTTAATAAGGAAAAGAAAGCAAGGACTCAGGCCGAAAAAAATCATAAACAGAGCGCCGCGGAGCTCAATCGCTTTAAAAAGGAGTATCAGGAGCTCTCTCAAGAGCTGGAGGTTTTGCAGCAGAAAATTCAGGATTTGGGTTTTGGCGATTCAGAATTAGCATTAAAAGCAAGTCCGGGAAAAATGGTTACTGAGATTGAAATTCCACCTGTTGTTGTTTCAGCGGGTTCTCCTCAGGAAGGGCAAGTCCTTGTTGTGAATCGTGATTTTAATTTTGTAGTGGTTGATAAAGGTAGTAATGACGGAGTAGCTAAAGGAGAATTCTTATCCATTTTTCGCAGTGGAAAACCTGTGGCAAAAGTTCAAGCAGAAAAGGTTTACGATCAGTTTTCCGCCTGCGGAATTATTGAAGAATCCAAATCGCGTCCGGTTCGGGAAGGCGATTTAGTTAAAAAGTCCTAGTTCTCGAATTTCAGATAACGATCACAAAAGCAGAAGATTGTTATGACCATCAAAGATCAAATGACTTTTATGCCCGGTGGTATTTTAAAAGGTGAGAACCTTCCTCCCGGCGATAAATCAATCAGTCACCGTTCAGTTATTTTTGGCGCTTTAGCTGATGGTGCGAGTTCCTTCAAACACTTCTTAGATTCCGAAGATTGCCTTAATACTTTAAATTCCTTTAAACAAATGGGTGTGGAGCACTCTCTCGAAAAGGGATGTCTTACGATTAAAGGCGCGGGGCTTCATGGTTTAAAGAAACCAGCCGCTTCGCTCTATCTTGGTAATTCGGGCACTTCAGCAAGGCTTTTATTGGGGGTTTTGTCAGCTCAGAATTTTAATTGCGGAATTAAAGGTGACGATTCGCTTTCCTCACGTCCTATGGACCGGGTGGTAAGGCCATTATCAATGATGGGAGCAAAAATCGCAGGCCGTGATGATGCTAAATTTTTACCTCTCGAAATTGAAGGGAGTTCTTTGAAAGGTATTTATTACAAGCTTCCGGTCGCGAGCGCCCAGGTTAAATCCTGCCTTCTTCTTGCAGGTCTGTTTGCGGAAGGTGCTACGGAAATTGAGGAGCCTTTGCCCTCGAGGGACCATACCGAAAGAGCGCTTAAAGCGTTTGGCACCAACTATTCAAAAACGGGCGATATTCACCGTGTCGAATCTCCTAATAAACTTAAGGCGATTTCATATAATATCCCGGGCGACATTTCATCAAGCGCTTTTTTTATTGTAGGCGCTTTATTAACCCCCGGCTCTCAAATCAAGTTGAAACGCGTGGGCCTCAATGAGACGCGAACAGGATTGTTAACGGTTTTAAATCGAATGAATGCTGATATTAAAATTGAAAATAGAGTTGAAGGACCGGAACCCTACGGGGACCTGATTGTAACCCATTCAAAACTTAAGGCGACAGAGGTCGAAGCCCGGGAGATACCTTTACTAATTGATGAAATTCCAATTCTGACATTAGCGGCGTCCTTAGCTGAAGGTAAAACGATTATCCAAGGAGCTAAAGAGCTGCGCTTTAAGGAGTCGGACCGGATTGCTGTTATGGTAAAAAATTTAAAAGCAATCGGAGCGAATGTTCGTGAAAAAGAAGATGGTTTTGAAATAGAAGGCAGAGAAAAGTTAAAAGGCGGAAGTATCGAGTCTTTTGGTGACCATAGGGTTGCGATGACTTTTGCGGTGGCCAGCCTCGCGAGTCAAGAGGCAATTTTGGTTCAGGGTGCCAAGTGTATTGAGACCTCCTATCCAAAGTTTTTTGATGACTTACAAATATTAAAGAAATCTTGACCGCTTTTAAATCTTTTAGATATACTGTCCACTCTTTGCCTTAGGTATACAAATAGCTAAAAGGGGAATCAATGATCTTAGATAAATTATTAGGAATATTTTCGAATGATATCGGTATCGATTTAGGTACCGCTAACACTTTAGTTTATGTAAAAGGGCAGGGTGTGGTGCTTTGTGAACCTTCAGTGGTTGCTGTTGAAAAAGGTACCAATAATGTTCTGGCCGTCGGCGAAGAAGCGAAAAGGATGCTGGGCCGCACCCCAGGCAATATTGCGGCTGTCCGGCCGATGAAAGATGGTGTAATTGCTGATTTTGATATTACAGAGGCCATGCTTCGTTACTTCATCCGAAAAGTACACAAGCGAAATTTGCTTGTAAGCCCGCGTGTTGTCATTGCAGTCCCCAGCGGTATTACTGAGGTTGAAAAACGCGCTGTTAAAGATTCGGCCGAAAGAGCAGGTGCTAGAAGCCCTGTTTATCTGGTAGAAGAGCCGATGGCAGCTTCAATCGGCGTTGGTCTCCCGATTCAGGAGCCAGCCGGTAATATGATTATCGATATCGGAGGCGGCACAACTGAGATGGCCGTTATTTCGTTGGCGGGAATTGTTTTTTCAAAGAGCATTAAAATCGGCGGCGATGAATTTGATGAATCAATCATGACGCACCTTAAGAAAAATTATAATTTAATGATCGGTGAGCGCACCGCCGAAGAAATCAAAATAAAAGTCGGTTCGGCATATCCTCTTGAAGAGGAGTTAGCGCTAGATGTTAAGGGCCGTGATATTTTGGCCGGTCTTCCGAAGACTATTTCGGTGACTTCTGAGGAGATTCGGGAAGCTTTATTGGATCCGATTCAATCGATTTTAGAAGCAATTCGGATCACACTTGAAAGAACTCCGCCAGAACTTTCCGCTGATTTAATTGACCGGGGTCTTGTCTTAGCAGGCGGCGGTTCACTTCTTAGAAATTTGGATAAGCTTATTTCGGAGGAGACCGGGTTACCGGTTCATATTGCGGGTGATCCTTTGACAGCTATTGCGTTAGGGACCGGACGTTACTTGAGTGATATTGGTCTTTTGAAAAAACTTTCAGTTAATACGAATCATCACACGAAATTCGATACTTAGTCCGTTCGGGCCATCTGAATAGATAAATGCCCGGAGCGGATTTAAATTTTAAATGAAGCTCAGGCATTTTATTATTATTGCTATTGTCATTGTTCTTCCTCTGACTTTATCTTTTACGTCTAAACGATTTGCCGAAAATGTTCGCCTTTTCTCTTATTCTGTCATTAAGCCTGTATTGCAGATAAGCCATGTCATAACAGCGCGCGGCAGAAAAGCAATTGCCGAACTGAAAGATTATCAGGCGGTCTATCAAGAAAATCGGAAATTAAAAAGAGAGCTTGAAGAAGAGCGCAATAAAACAGTTATTGAAACAGAGGTTCTCCAGGAAAACGCGCGGCTTAGAAAGCTGCTGGGTTTTAAAAAAGAAGTTTTTCGCGAAGTTGTGCCAGCTCAGATTATTGCCAGAGACATCTCTTATTGGTCCCGTTGGATTGTTTTAGACAAGGGAATTGATGACGGAATTACACCGGGAATGGTGCTTGTCAGCGATCAGGGGCTTGTTGGCCGGGTGGTCTCGGCAGGTAAACATATTGCTCGTGCTATTTTGATTATTGACGGCGAATCCCGCGTGAGTGTTATTGTTCAGACGACACGGGATACGGGACTCTTGGAAGGAAGGGGCGATAACCCGCTCATGATCCGCTTGTTACCAACGGACGCAAAGATTAAGAAGGGGGATGCTGTTATCACCTCAGGCCTTGGCGGCTCGTACCCCAAAGGACTTCCGGTAGGAACTATTCTTGACCTTACGACAGATAAAGACGGATTGCACCAAAGCGCAGCCGTAAAATCGTTTGTTGATTTTAACAAATTGGAAGAAGTTCTGTGTTTAAATACTACGGCCCTCAATTAGTTTTTTTAATTTGTTTATTTCTCTTGTTGGAATTGACGGTTATGCCCTTGATTGCGATTCGGGGGATCCGGCCCGACCTATTTTTTATTTTAATCGCCTTTTATAGTTTTTTTATTTACCCCAATCGAACAGTTCATTTCGCCGTTTTTTTAGGCTTAATTAGAGAGTTGTTTTCAGGAACCTTGCTGGGATTTGAAGTTTTGGCCTATGGCGTCTCGGCATTTTTACTCTGGTTTTTGGTCTCTAAAATGGAAAGAGAAAACTTTTACAATCAAGGCACTCTGCTTTTTTTGTACTCATTCGTTAATCTCCTTATTCTGAGCCTGCTTAATATTAGCCTGCAGGAAACCTCGATCACTTTTTGGGAAGCAGTCTTAAAAATTCTGGGTGTCAGCCTCTATACGATACTTATAGCTCCTTTCATTTTCTATTTTCTCAAGCGGTTTTTAAAAATGTCCCAACGGGATTTGTTCGGCAGCACGATTTCCCGCCGTTAGCTTGTTATGAGAATATTTATTTTTAAATGCATACTTATCTTTTTGTTGATTGTTCTTTGGGGGGGGCTTTTTTACACTCAAATTCTCAAGGGAGAATATTACTCCGATTTAAGTGAAAATAATCGGATTCGACTTCAAAAAATCGAAGCCCCGCGCGGCCGCATATTAGACCGGAATAATCAAGTGCTTGCGGGTAATCGGCCTTCTTATAATCTGTTTATTGTCCCGCGGGATTTTAACCGGACTTATGCAAGCTGGTTAGAATCTCTTTTGAGTCTCGAGGCAGGATCATTAGAAGAGAAATTAAAATCAAAACAAGTTAGTCCCTATTTGCCCTATCTTTTGAAGCAGGATATTTCCAAAGAAGAAGTTTTTAAAATTCAGGAAAAAAAACCGGACCTTACGGGTGTTATGATTGCCATCGGCGGCCGGCGGCTTTATCCACATTCCAATCAAACAGCACACCTGACGGGTTATATTGGGAAAGTTTCCAAAAAAGAGTATGAAGAGGGAAAGGGAAAATATGACTTGAATGACTTTATCGGTCGAGCGGGTGTTGAAATGATGTTTGATGATCAGTTGCGCGGTGAAGACGGAGGAAGGCAGGTAGAAGTTAATTCAAGAGGCGAGGTGATAAGAGTTTTAGGCGAAAGACCGGCCAAAACAGGCCAAGATATTACTCTTTCGATTGATCATGATCTTCAGGGGATTATTTGGAGCGTGGTGGATGATTATGATGAGGATATAGTTATTGGAATACTGGACTTAGAAACAGGTAGGATGGTAGCGATGGTAAGCAAGCCTTCGTATGATCCTAATATTTTTGTTACAGGAGGGAAAGATAAGGAACGTTTAAGTATTCTTAAGGACAAATCAAAACCGATGCTGGATCGTTTAATTGCGGGCAGTTATCCTCCCGGTTCGGTTTTTAAATTAATTACAGCGGCATCCGGCCTTGAATCCGGAAAGATTACACCTCACACGATTTACTACTGTGCACCCACCTTTACTTTAGGCCGGGATCAGCACGTATTTAAAGATTGGAATCCTTACGGTTTTGGAAATATTAAGCTTCATACGGCAATCGCAAGATCAAGCAATGTGTTTTTTTATAAGTTAGGTAATGTTTTGGGAGTGGAGCTGATCTCGGAGGCGGCAAGGCGCTTCAAGTTGGACCAGAAGCCCGAAGTAGAGCTTCCGGGCGTAAGTGCCGGCCTTATCCCGGATAGCGCGTGGAAAAAGGAACGTTTTGGAGAGAGGTGGTATCGAGGAGATACGATTAGCTACGCTATTGGACAAGGTTATGTGACATTGAGTCCTTTGCAGATATTAAAAATGACAGCGACACTTGCCAAAGATGGCTATTCGCCTCGTTTAACGATACTTGAAGACGAAAAACAGGACGAAGAGAAAATTGATCTCGATCGGAATCATATTCGTGTGATCAAGCGGGCAATGCGGGATGTAGTAGAGACAGATAGCGGTACCGGAAAGCACGCAAGAGTCCCCTTTGCTGAAATTGCGGCCAAAACCGGAACAGCCCAAAATCCGCACGGCAAAACACACGCCTGGCTTACCGGATTTTTTCCCTACCAGAAACCGAGGTACGCCATCGTTTGTTTAGTGGAGCATGGGGGGGCAGGCGGCCAAGTCGCGGGCACGTTGACACGGGAAGTATTAACAGCGTGGCAAAACAAGAAAGGTATTGATCTTGTTTAGAAATATTTATTGGTCACTTTTTTTGATTCCGCTTAGTCTAAGTGTGATCGGAATAGCTTTCATTCATAGCGCAACAGCCATGAATCTAGAGTCCACGTTTGTTTTTAAGCAACTTATGTTTCTTGCGATTGGAATAGCTGTTATGACAGTTGTTTTTCTGCGGGGATATAAATTTTTTATTGATACCGCCGATGTCGACGAA
>CAZLUT010000030.1:0-22602 GCA_964562805.1 uncultured bacterium
AAAAAAAGAAAAATGGCAACACTAACCGAAGTTAAAAACAGGATCTCGGGCGTTAAAAACACGCAAAAGATCACTAAAGCGATGAAGATCGTGGCGGCAACCAAGCTTTATAAGTATGAGAAGCTTGGCAAGACATTGAAACCCTACGCTTATGAGATCGAAAAGCTTTTAAGAGAGATAGCTTCCTATAAGCGATTTGATGCTCCACCCCGCATGATCTCTCGCGAGGCAGTGAAAAGGGTCGGTTATATTATTATTTCTTCTGATCGGGGCTTATGCGGCGCTTTCAATTCCAGTTTATTGAAATCTGCTGAAGCGGCTATCAAGGAGCAGGAGGCAAAAGGACGGGAAGTCGCTCTTTATGTTTTGGGATCTAAAGGATTACGCTTTTTTGAGAGGGCTGGCCGGAAGATAGTCTATAGTAAGACCCGGACAGAGAAGGAAAGTAAGAGAAGTATCGCGCTGGATCTTGCCGCCAAAGTGACTCAGGATTTTTTAAACAAAGATGTTGATCGCGTTCGTGTTGCTTATAGCCAGTTCAGATCAGTCGCAAGCTTCGGCTACAGCGAATTTTTATTTCTCCCGACCCAAGTTAAAGGCAGTCAAAAAACGGATGTTGAGCCGCTTTATGAAGATAATTATCGGGAGGTGCTTGACGCGATGCTTCCGCTTTACATGGAAAACGTGCTTTATTCCGCGATCTTGCAATCGATGGCCTCAGAAGAGGCAAGCCGGATGCTTGCTATGGATTATGCTACTGAAAATGCCAACACATTAATCGGTGAATTGACTTTATTTTATAACCGTACTCGCCAAGCCGCGATTACGAAAGAAATTTCAGAAATAGTCGGCGGTTCAGAAGCGCTGAAGAAATAGTTTATAGGTGTAATAAGGAGAAAAAAATGGAACAAGGAAGAGTAAAACGCGTGTTGGGTCCGGTGGTGGATGTGGAGTTTAAAGAAGAGTTACCCAAGATTTTAGATGCCTGTAAGATCGAAGCAGAGGATAAAGGTTACAAGTTCAATATAACATTAGAAGTCCACCAACATCTTGGAGATGACACTGTTCGCTGTATTGCTCTGTCTTCTACCGATCGTCTGCGCCGAGGCCTCCCCGTTATTAATACCGGTTCACCTGTTAAGGTTCCGGTAGGTCGGGAAACTTTGGGCCGTATTTTTAATGTAACAGGGGATGTGATCGATCACGGCAAAGCGATGCCCAAAAATATCGAGTCGCATCCTATTCACCGGGAATCTCCTTCGATCTTAGATCAAAATCCGGAAAAAAGCGTTTTGGAAACGGGTATCAAGGTAGTCGATCTTCTTTGCCCTTATCTCAAAGGAGGAAAGATCGGGCTTTTTGGCGGTGCCGGCGTGGGTAAAACGGTCTTAATTATGGAACTCATTCGAAACATTGCGACCGAACACGGCGGGTTTTCAGTATTTACAGGGGTGGGCGAAAGGACTCGTGAAGGCAATGATCTTTGGCTTGAGATGAAACACTCTAAAGTTTTGGAAAAAACAGCTCTTGTTTATGGTCAGATGAATGAACCTCCCGGCGCGCGTTTCAGGGTCGGGCTAAGCGGTTTGACAATGGCCGAATATTTTAGAGACGAAGAAAAGCAGGATGTGCTTTTATTTATCGATAACATTTTCCGATTTGTCCAAGCCGGCAGCGAAGTGTCTTCGCTTCTTGGGCGCATGCCTTCGGCCGTTGGATATCAGCCTACTTTGGGAACTGATTTGGGTAATCTGCAGGAACGCATTACTTCGACTAAAAATGGTTCGATCACTTCCGTTCAGGCGATTTATGTTCCGGCGGATGACTTGACGGATCCGGCTCCGGCTACAACCTTTACTCACCTAGACGCCACGACCGTATTAAGCCGAAGGATCGTAGAGCTTGGTATTTATCCGGCAGTTGATCCTTTGGATTCGACTTCTAAGATTCTCGATCCGCTTATTATTGGCGAAGAACATTATAAAACGGCGCGCGATGTTCAGCAGGTTTTGCAGCGCTACAAAGATCTTCAAGATATCATTGCCATTTTGGGAATGGACGAGTTGTCCGAGGAGGATAGATCAGCTGTTTATCGTGCCCGTAAAATTCAACGTTTCTTCTCGCAGCCATTCTTTGTTGCCGAAGAATTTACCGGCACCCCCGGTAAATATGTTGAGCTCAAAGATACAATTGAAGGCTTCCGAGGGATCGTGGATGGTAAGTATGATGATATTTCCGAGCAGGATTTTTATATGTGCGGCACCATCAATGAGGTAATTGAAAGGGCCGAAAAGCGGAAGCATGAAAAATAAACTTTCAGTAAAAATTATTGCACCGGACCGAATCCTCTACGATGGTGAAGCAGACTATCTTGGTTATCCCGCTGATTTGGGTGAGCGCGGTGTTCTGCCGGGGCACACACGATTGATCGCCACTTTATCTGAGGGCGATATCCGTATCAAAAACGGCGAAGAAGAAAAAAAAATCGCTATCTTTCAGGGCATTATCAAGATTAATCACATGCATGTGAGTTTGATCGTTTCGTAACTATGAGCCGATTAATTTTAGTTCCAACTCCTATTGGGAATTTGGGGGATATTACACTAAGAGCTATTGAAGTTTTGAAAACGGCTGATTTGATCCTCTCAGAAGATACTCGAAAAAGCGGGATTCTTTTGAAACATTTTGACATTAGGACTCCGCTTCAAAGTTATCATGATCATAGCTCATCCAATAAACTTGGGAGAGTCATTGATAATTTGAAGAGCGAAAAAACAATCGCTTATATTACGGATGCGGGCACGCCCGCCATTAGTGATCCCGGGTTTGTTCTGGTCAGGGAAGCTATTCGGAATGATATACCGGTTGAGGTGCTGCCGGGCGCGAGTGCAGTGATGCCTGCTGTGGTTTTAAGTGGTTTGCCGTGTGAGAGATTTTGCTTTGAAGGGTTTTTACCGCAGAAAGCCGGCAAAAGAAAAAAAATCTTAGAAAGTTACGAAAAAGATAAAAGGACACTTGTATTTTTTGAATCTCCCTATAAATTATTAGCCCACCTCGAGGAGGTGAGGGCAGTTTTGGGCGATAGGAAGGCAGCCGTCGTCAGAGAACTTTCGAAAAAGTTCGAAGAAGTAGTGCGCGGCTCTTTAGGCGAAGTGATCGAAAATTTCTCAAAACGCAGAATAAAAGGTGAAATAGTAGTTATTGTGGAAGGTAACTCGCCCCGTTAGAGATATTCGGGGCGTATATAATAATTATGGGTAAGATGATTTTGATCAAAATGAAGAAAATAGATTATATTTGTAATTTACGGAAGCACCCTATGGGCGCTTCCTATCTCTAACGGGGTAAAAATGAAAAAAATAGCGATCCTAGCTTCAGGCGGCGGAACTAATTTAGAAGCAATTCTAAAGGAAGCAAAAGCAGGGAATTTACCTGTTGAGGTTGCTTTTTGCTTTAGTGATAAGAAGGATGCTAAAGCGCTCGAGCGAGCCAGAAATTTAGGATTTAAAACAATCCATTTTTCACCTAAAGAGTTTGTTGATAGAGAAAGTTACGAAGAAAAACTTCGAGCGATTTTGGATGAGGCCAAGGCAGATTTGATTATTTTAGCAGGCTACATGCGTCTTTTAGGTCCAAAATTTGTGAAGCATTTTGAGAATAAAATTGTTAACATTCACCCTGCTCTTTTACCGAATTTTAAAGGAACCCATAGTATTAAAGATGCCTGGGAACATGGAGTTAAGGTAACAGGGATTACGGTTCACATCGTTAACGAAGAAATGGACGCCGGCCCTATCCTGGCTCAAGTCGTTATTCCAATTGCTGAGGGCGAGCCGCTCGACGAATTGGAGGAGAGAATTCATCGGGAAGAGCACAGGCTTTATCCCGCGGTAATTAAAAAACTTGCTACTAGCAAGTATGAAATAAAAGGAAGAAAAGTAATATTTAATTAAGGAGTTTTGGAAATGAAGATTCAGAATGTATTAGCCCGTGAAATTTTAGATTCAAGAGGAAATCCAACCGTTGAGGTTGATATCGTCCTGGAAAATGGGGTCTTAGGACGCGCTGCTGTTCCAAGCGGGGCCTCTACAGGTATCCATGAAGCCGTGGAATTACGAGATGGTGACAAGAAGCGCTATGGCGGTAAAGGCGTTTTAAAAGCAGTCTCGAACGTTGAAAACATTATCCGAAAAGAAATCATCGGCAAATCAGTTAACGATCAAGAAAAACTTGATAAGTTTTTGATCGAGCTGGATGGAACCGAAAACAAGTCGAAGCTAGGTGCCAATGCTATTCTGGGTGTTTCTTTAGCGGCAGCGCGCGCGGCGGCCACAGCGAAGGGTGTCCCTCTGTATGAACACTTGAGTGATGGTAAGGCGCATATTTTGCCGGTTCCTATGATGAATATTATTAATGGCGGTTCCCACGCGGACAATAACGTGGACGCACAGGAATTTATGATTATGCCTTTTGGTGGCGCTAGTTTCGCTGAAAGTCTCAGAATGGGTGCAGAGATTTTTCATAAATTGAAATCTATTCTTAAATCTAAGGGTTTGAATACGGCTGTGGGCGATGAGGGCGGTTTTGCGCCTGACCTTGATTCAAATGAAGAGGCGATTCAAATTATTTTAGAAGCTATTGAAGCTGCAGGTTATAAGCCGGGGACCGATGTTAAGATCGCCTTAGACCCCGCCGCAAGCGAGTTTTATAACAAGGAAAAAGGCTTGTATATCATGAAAGGTGAGAAGACAGAGCAGGAGAAGACCCCGGAACAGATGGCTGAATTCTGGGCAAAGTGGGTCGCCAAATATCCAATTTTCTCAATCGAAGATGGTATGGCCGAAGATGATTGGGAAGGTTGGAAGATTCTAACTGATAAAGTTAGTAATAAATGTCAGCTGGTTGGTGATGACCTGTTTGTGACTAATGTAAAAAGGTTGCAAATGGGCATTGATAAGGGTATCGGAAACTCCATTTTGATTAAAGTTAATCAAATCGGAACCCTTACCGAGACAATTCAAGCAGTCCAATTGGCGCATCAAAATGGCTATACAGCGGTGATGAGCCACAGGAGTGGTGAGACAGAAGATACGACAATTGCTGATCTTGCCGTAGCGCTTCATTGTGGACAGATTAAAACCGGAAGTCTTTGCCGGACTGATCGGATCTGTAAATACAACCAATTACTTCGAATCCAAGGCCGCCTAGGAAGCCGTGCTCAATACGCAGCTGCTGATCTTCAAAAAAAGACTGAGACTGCAATCGGAATATAAGCGATAAACTAGCGAATAGTGGATAATAAACGGTTAATTTACTGTCCACTATTCGCTAACCACTAAAATATGACTCTAAAGAGATTAATAGTTGTTTTATTAATTATTTTGATTCCTCCCCTATTAGTGCTTATTTATCTTCCGAGCTGGACGCACTACAACGAACTCAAACAAGAAGACGAACGTCTCCGGCATCAGCTTGAAGAGCTTCAGGAAACCAACCGCAAACTTCAGGAGCAGGAATATTTACTC
This sequence comes from uncultured bacterium, assembly GCA_964562805.1. Classification (GTDB taxonomy): domain Bacteria; phylum Omnitrophota; class Omnitrophia; order Omnitrophales; family CAZLUT01; genus CAZLUT01. The sequence continues at coordinate 5,526 of CAZLUT010000030.1, forward strand.
AAGAATGATGTGCGTTATTTAGAGCAGGTATTAAGAGAAGAGCTGAATGTGGTACGTCCTGATGAGGTTGTTTATAAATTGGTTCCTGAGGAAGAAGAAAAGAAGCCTGAGTCAAAAACTGCGCAAGCCTGAGCTTAAAAACCAGACACCTTTCTAATTTAAAGAACAAAAAATGCCTGAAAAAGCGGACTTTTTGATCGTGGGCGCTGGAATCGTCGGCTCATCCATTGCTCGTGAGATTCTGTTAAAAAGACTAGGTAGTGTCGTAGTTCTTGAGAAGGAAGCGTCTTTAGGTTTGCATGCGAGCGGAAGAAATAGCGGCGTTATTCATTCCGGAATTAATCAGAAACCCGAAACATTAAAAGCCAAAATGTGTGTCGAAGGCAACCGTCTTCTAAGGGAGCACTGTATCAAAAAAGGTGTTCCGATGAATCAAGGCGGCACACTTGTCGTAGCGCGCGATCAAAAAGAATTGACGGTTATAGAAGAATTATTAGATTTAGGAAAACAATGCGGAGTTGAGGGATTGGAGATCTTAAATCAGGAGGGACTTCAAAAAAAGGAGCCTGACGCTCTTGGGGATCACGCTCTTTTCTCACCTAACGGGGCAACAGTAGATTCGGCTAAACTCTTAGAATCTGTCGCGCATGATGCCGAAGAAAACGGGGCTAAATTCATATTCAATTCTAAAATAACAAAAATCCAAGGTCATTATGCTGTTTCAGATTCAGAAAAATATTACGGGGAGCATATTATTAATTGCGCCGGGCTTTATGCTGATAAGATCGCTCACAGTATGGGTATCGGTAAAAGTTATTTTATCGTACCGTTCAGAGGGGAATATTATGAGATCGAAGGTCCCCGTGTTAATTCTATGATTTATCAGCCGCCCAATTTAAAGTTTCCTTTTTTAAGCATTCACTTAACAAAAGAAACAGATGGGAAAATTCTAGCTGGTCCTTCGGCCGTTATTTCTCTCGGAAGAGAATCGTATAAAAAGGAAATTAATATCATTGAGTCAGTCGAGATGTTTTTAAGGAAAAATTTCTGGCGTCTTATTTTTGACAAAAATTTTTTAAGTGTGGCGGCTGATAATTTTAAAACGTCTCTTTTTAAAGGATGTTTTTTAAAAGAAGCGGCAAAATTAGCAAAAGGTTTTTCATTTGACTCTGTTAAGCCGGCAAAGGCAGGAATCAGGGCCCAACTAGTCTCAAACGAGGGGAAGCTTGTAAATGATATTTTGATCGAAAAAGGGCAGTATTCGACTCACGTTTTAAATGCTGTTTCACCAGGTATGACTTGTAGTTTGGCATTTGCAAAGCACGTTGTGGACCAGTATTTATAGAGCCTTAGAAGCCTAATTATCCTTGAAATAATCTCCTTTAGCCCTATAATTCTCGTCCTTTTCAAAATTTGGCGCGGGGTGGAGCAGCCAGGTAGCTCGTTGGGCTCATAACCCAAAGGTCTCGGGTTCAAATCCCGACCCCGCTACCAATAAAAAGACCAGGGGGGATTCATCCTGTCTGGTCTTTTTATTTATAAATGGAGACGGGATTTGAAGCGAACGAACGCCGACCTAATGGGAGGTAAGGCCGTAAGTCGAAGACCGGCCGCCAGTGAGTGAGGGGAGGCTACGCAGCGAAGCTCCTGCGAGCGTAGTAGCCAAACCCGACCCCGCTACCAAAAAATAGCGATAAGCAATAATGAAAATAAAATCACTTAATTATTTATTATTCTCAATTGCAGCGATATTTTTATTCTTTTTTCTCATCAACCAAATACCGCTTTTTTCATCCGATGAGGGCCGTTATGCTGAAATCGCGAGGGAAGCCCTAGAATTAAAGAATTTTATCGTTCCGCATTTTAATTATTTACCCTTCTTAGATAAACCACCCATACCTTCAGATTTGTCAGCCCTTTCTTTTGCTGTATTTGGCGTCAATAATTTAAGCGCTCGCTTAATCCCTATTCTTGCGGCTCTTCTTGGAATTTTGATTTCTTTTTCTTTCGTTAGGAAACTTTTTAATAAAGAGATAGCCAGTCTCACAGCTATTTTACTTTTAACAAGCATTGGTTATGTGCTGACGGGCCGGTTTGCTGTGATTGATATGTTAATGACATTTTTTGTAAGCATGTCCTTGTTTTGCCTTATGACCGCTTATTTTAGGCAAAAGCCCAAGTATTATTTAATAGCTTACCTATTTGTTGGATTATCATTTCTAATCAAAGGCCTTTTGGGAGTAATTTTGCCGGGCATTGTATTTTTAGTATTTTTATTATGGACTTGGAATCTTGGCGAAATAAAAAGAATGAAACTGGGGTGGGGAATTTTGATCGCAAGCTTATTAGTTGTTCCATGGTGCATTATCATGAGCTTAAAAGAGCCTAGTTTCTTTCAGTATTTTATTATCGAACAGCATTTTAGCCGCTTTGCAACACATGAACTGGGAAGAAGCAAGCCTTTCTGGTTTTATATCCCAATTTTTATTGGCGTTGTTTTCCCTTGGTCATTTTTTGCGCCACTCGCCTTTTTTCAAGGGTTAAGGCAAAGATCTGAAGATTTCAAAAAAGTTCAGTTTCTGATTACTTGGTTTGCCACCATTTTCCTCTTTTTTAGCGTCTCCAAATCAAAACTGCCATATTATATTCTTCCTGTAAGCGTTCCCTTCGCCATTTTGACAGCGCGGTTTTTTTATTCTTGGATCCAAAAGGACATCCTTGATAAAACTTTCCGTAAATTCATGGTGTGGACGTGGAGGGTGTTGTTGTTTGTGGGCATCCTGGCTTTCATAGGTCTTAACGGATTTTTGTTGTTGTGGCAGAAAATATCTGAAATATTTCATATCAAGCCATTTAAACCTGTTATTCAATCGGAAATTATAGCTCTCGAGCCGACCCTTTATATCGGAAGTTTCGTGATTTTAATCGGAATAGTTTTGGCTTTTTATTTTTATAAGAAAAATGGTACAAGAAACGCCATTCTTTCATTGGCCGTGATGATTTACTTATCTTTAATTTTAACTTTTTTTGGAATGAAAGTTATTTCTCCGTTGGAAAGCACTTATTTGTTCGCGAAAGCTGTAAAAAGTGAAATTAAAAAGGGGGACAAAGTTGCTATTTATGCCTCGCCTGATCATTTTTCCGATTTTATTTTTTATCTCAAAAAAAGAATTATTATAGCCGGTGAAGATAGGGGAACATTAGATCAGATTAGCCGGACACCAAAATATGAGAAAAGTTCGAGACCTTATTTTATGGGCACCGGAGATTTTGCGAAATTTTTTAATAAGAGCAAAGAGAGAGTTTTTTGCCTATTGGATGCCAAAAGAATAAGCAACCTGGAGAATTATGGCTTAAAAGATTATAAGGTTCTTAAAAAAGGATATAAGAAACTGCTTATTTCTAACCAATAAAAAAAGTTAAATCTCTAACAAAGCGTCTACGAAACTTAAATTTTCGTTTTTCCTTTTTACAACCAATATTGGAATTTCAGCTGTATGGATAAGGTGTTCAGCAGTATTACCGAGAAGTGCCGCGGCAGTTGTGCTCTTGCCTCGGGCACCGACAATTAAAAGATCGACCTGATTTTCATGAATATACTTATTGATGGCCTTATGAGGATGATTTTCCAGAATGAAAGAAACGTTCAAGCCAAGACCCTTTAAGTCAGCGCTTTTGATAAATTTTTCATAATCGGTTTCAGCATTCTTTTTCATGATCTCAGCAAATTCTTCATATGTTTTCCCAATAGTATGAAAACCTGTCGGCACTGAGTAGGTATGAATACAATCAATAGTTTTTAATTTAGCCGCACCTGTAAAAGCTAGAGCCACGTCTACCGTGTCAGCAGAGTGTTTTGAAAAATCGAGCGGCGCTAAGACCTTGGTAATTTCTGGTTTTGCGTTTTGAGGTAAAGCCAGGACTGAACAGGGAGACTTTCTGATAAGTTTTTCGGGGAGCCTTCTCTTGATTTCGTCATTTTCATCCTCGCCGACAATTACAAGGTCGATGGATTTCTCTCTGACCTTACGGATGATCTCAATGCTTTCAATGCCCTCAACAGCGTAGCAAACAGTGTCTGCCTCTGAATTTTTTTTAAAATATTTTTCAACACTAACCTTCATTTTTTCTCTGGCGGATTCATTCATTATTTCAAAAAGGGTAGGGTAATCTTCGAGAACAGTTCGGGGAATTTCCATTTTAACTACGTGAATAAAATGAACACGTTCGGAATTAGCCATGCGGCTAATTTTGGCGGCATACTCTAAAGCTGTTTTGTCTTGCGCATCAAGGTTCATGACTACTAGTAGTTCTTTATATCGGTACATATCACTTCCTTATGGTTTATGGGTAACAAGTATAAGCTCAGCTGGTATTTTATATTCCTTTCATGCTAAATGTTAGTATATTTTTCAAAAGAGTTAAAGATAAGGTGTGCCTAATTTAATCTGTTTTGCTTTATAAAAAAATTTAGTAAGCTAGCCGGGATGCCGTTAAACGAGTAAGGTATATTTAATTAGCAAAATAATCTATTTGTAGGGAGTAAATGATGAAAGTAACGATGGTTGGAGCCGGATATGTGGGTCTTACAACAGGTGTGTGTTTAGCGGAGACGGGACATTCGGTTATTTGTGTCGATAATAATCCTCATAAACTGCATGCTTTAAAAAAGGGAAAATCCCCCATTTATGAACCCGGCCTCGAAGAAATGATGAGACAGAACATTGAAAGCGGCCGCTTAAAATTTTCTGATAATTTGACAACGGTTGTTAAAGATTCTGATATTATTTTTATTTGCGTTAATACGCCGCCGCGAAGCGATGGGCATGCAGACCTAAAATACGTTGAAAAAGCTGCTAAGGAAATAGCTCTTAATATGGGGGAGGGCTATAAAGTGATCGTGGATAAAAGCACGGTTCCTGTTAAGACAGCTGAAAAAGTGCAAGAAACGATTAAACGCTATTCAAAAAAAGAATCAAGATTTGACGTTGTATCAAACCCTGAATTTTTAAAAGAAGGCACAGCTATTCAAGATACGATGGAGCCGGATCGGATTGTAATAGGCAGTGACAGCGAAACGGCTGCTAAAAAAATGGTAGAGTTGTATGCGCCTATCATCAACAAAATGAATGTACCTGTAAAGATAGTGTCTGTTAGAAGTGCTGAGCTTATCAAGCATGGTGCCAATACATTTCTTGCTATGAAAATATCATTTGCAAATTTAATCGCGCAAACTTGCGAAGAAGCTAAAGCAGACGCTCTAGAGGTGTTGGAGGCAATTGGTTTAGATGAGAGAATAGGCTCTGCTTTTTTAAAACCAGGTATCGGATATGGTGGGAGCTGTTTTCCGAAAGATATCGCAGCTTACAAAAAAACATTAGATATTTTAGGAATTGATAATTCCCTAATATCCGCTATCGAGAAGATTAATCAAGCGGCTTGGAAGCGTTTTACCAGAAAAATAGAAAAAGAACTTTGGGTGTTGGACGGTAAAGTGATCGGGGTGCTTGGCCTTGCATTTAAAGCCAATACGGACGATGTGCGAAATGCCCCTGCCTTTGAAGTAATTCGGGAACTTCTGGAGCAAGGAGCGCAAATAAAGGTGTATGATCCGCAGGCCATTGAAAATGCCAAGCTTGAATTTCCTGATATTGACTATTGCGAAGATGCTTATCAGGCCACAGAAAATGCGGAAGCGCTTTTGATTTGTACCGACTGGGAAGAATTTAAAAGTTTGGATTTAAAGAAAGTAAAGTCCAATATGGCAATTCCATTAATTTTTGATGGCCGGAATGTTCTCGATCCCGAAAAAGCAAAGTCTTTGGGGTTTAAATATTTTGGGGTAGGGAGACAGTAGCAGCGTAGAAACTCGTAGTATATAAAAACGGAGAAATGAAAGTGAAAAAAGCAATAATTACTGGTATTACTGGGCAAGATGGCTCATATTTAGCCGAATTTTTACTAAATAAAGGCTATGAGGTTCACGGTATTATTAGACGTTCTTCAACCTTTAATACCGAACGCATCGATCATTTGTATCATGATTCCCATGATCCGGGTACCCGTCTCCTTCTTCATCATGGTGATTTATCAGATGGTACTGGCTTACGGCGTATTTTAGAAGCTGTTGGTCCTGATGAAGTTTATAATATCGGAGCACAATCTCATGTTAAAGTTTCATTTGAGCAAGCTGAATATACGGCTGATGTTGTTGCTACCGGAACCCTCCGGCTTTTAGAGGCATTGCGGGACCACAAGGAAGGGTCTCGCAAAAGCACCAAGCTCTACCAGGCAGGCTCCTCCGAAATGTTTGGTGCAGCCCCTCCACCACAAAGCGAGACAACGCCCTTTTATCCTAGAAGCCCTTATGCAGTTAGTAAAGTTGCTGCCCACTGGTATACAATTAATTGTAGAGAGGCCTATGGTCTTTTTGCATGCAATGGTATTTTATTTAACCATGAGTCACCAAGACGGGGTGAGACATTTGTTACTCGGAAAATTACCAGAGCCTTAACCCGTATTAAAATGGGATTGCAGGCAAAAATATATCTTGGAAATATTGAGGCTAAAAGAGACTGGGGTTTTGCAGGAGATTATGTCGAGGCTATGTGGATGATGCTCCAACAGAACGAGCCGGATGATTATGTTATTGCTACAGGCGAGTCTTACTCTGTAAAAGAATTTCTTGATGAAGCAGCGAAATGCCTAGGAATTGATTGGAAGAAACATGTTGAAATTGATCCTAAATATTTTCGCCCAAGCGAAGTTGCTTTTCTGCAGGGAGATGCCAGTAAAGCACGTAAAAAACTTGGGTGGAAACCAAAAGTTTCTTTCAAGGAGCTTGTTAAAATGATGATTGATCATGATCTTGAGCTGGCTAAACAAGAGAAAACTCTTATAGATGCAGGACACAAAACAACTTCAAAGGGAGTGATGCAGGATTAGCCTTTTTCGAAATTTATACATGGATAAAAAAAGCAAAATATATGTAGCAGGCCACAGGGGGATGGTTGGTTCTGCTATTATGCGAAAGCTCGAACACGAAGGTTATCAGAATATTGTTACAAGAACTCGCGAAGAGCTCGATCTTATCAACCAGCAGGCAGTTAAGGAATTTTTTGAAGCTGAAAAACCGGAATATGTGTTTTTGGCAGCGGCCAAGGTTGGTGGAATAGTTGCGAACAATACTTACCGAGCCGAATTTATTTATCAAAATCTTATGATCGACGCTAATATTATCCACCATGCTTATTTGTCGGGCACAAAAAGGCTTCTTTTTCTTGGTTCTACTTGCGTTTATCCCAAAAAAGCCCCACAACCTCTCAAAGAAGAGTATTTGCTTTCGGGTTATCTGGAGGAAACTAACGAACCTTATGCTATTGCAAAAGTAACGGGGGTTAAGCTTTGCGAGAATTATAAAAGGCAATATGGTTGCGATTTCTTCTCCGTTATGCCAACTAATATGTATGGCCCGAATGATAATTATGATTTAATAACTTCTCATGTGCTTCCGGCATTGATTAAAAAATTTCATGCCGCCAAGCAGGGCAATTCTCCCACCGTAACAGTTTGGGGTTCGGGCAAGCCACGCCGCGAATTTCTGCATGTTGATGATTGTGCTGAAGCTTGTTATTTTTTAATGAAACAGGAAAAAATTGATTATCCTTTGATTAATATTGGTACCGGCACAGATCTTACAATTAAAGAAGCGGCCGAGTTAATTAAAGGTGTGGTTGGTTTTAAAGGTGAAATTGTTTTTGATAACTTAAAGCCTGACGGGACAATGCGTAAATTGGCAGATGTTAGCATTATTAATTCTCTTGGATGGAAAGCTACGGTTGGTCTCCGAGAAGGTATTGAAAAAGTGTATAAAGAAGCCTTCAAACTATGAATTTCTTGCTTTTTCAAAATTTAAATTTTAGGAACTTATTGTAATGACTGTTTTTATGAAAAAAATAAAAAATATTTCCGAGCCGCCCAGCCTGAAAAAATTTTACCGCAATTTAAAAATTCTTTTTAAAGGGTTAAAAAAATTTGATTTTCATGCTAGCGTATTAATAATTCCAGTTTTTTTTGCTTTATTAGCTAGCATTTTTGAAGGAGCTAGCATAGGTCTTCTAATTCCATTGTTTAAAGGGGTTATTGAATCTAACTTTGAATTTATTAATAAAATACCCCTACTGAAGAGTATTGTTTTTTCATTACCTCCCCTATTTGACGACAGAAACCACTCGATTTTTGTATACCTTGTAGGACTAATAGCAACTGCCGCTGTTTTTAAAAATGTATGTCATTACCTTTCCAGTCTAGCAATTACATCTTGTGTTGTTAAATTTTGTGCTACGTTGCGCCAAAAAATTTATGAAAGATATTTAAGTTTTGGAAAACAGTTCTTTGATAAAAGTAGCATGGGGCATCTTCAGCAAATTTTAATTAGTTATGCCAATGAAGTGGGATCACAGCTAATGGTGGTAAACCAATCACTTATCCTTTTTTTCAGCCTCCTAATTTCACTTGTTATAATGTGGGTTATTTCTTGGGAATTAACAATATGCCTGCTTTTAGTTTTTCCAGTCCTTTTTGTTTCCACGCGATCAATTATTAAAAAAATTAAACGTAGTTCTCAAATTTTTGCTAAATTATTTTCTTCTTTAGGAAGACAAATTTCAAATGCACTTCTCTGCATTCCGTTGGTAAAGGCGTATACAAATGAGGATAAAGAAAAAGAAAGGTTTGCTCAAATTAATCAAGGCGTACGCCGAGCTCAGTTTAGTATTGGTAAAAAACATTTACTAATTATGCCGCTACAAGAAGTAATTATGGTTTTCGTATTTTTAACCTTAATAGGTCTTATGGCTTTTTGGACAGTTCGGGGCGGCGCGGCTCAAGTAGCTGGCTATGCCGTGTTTTTTATTCTTTTGAAGAGGGCAATGACTTCGTTTGGTTCATTTAATAAGTTATTAGCGTCTTTAGCTCGAGTAAAAGGGCCAATTGCTGAGATTAAAAATATTTTTGACAATCAAGATAAATTTTTTATTAAAGATGGCAATCAAGAGTTTGCTGGTCTAAAACAAAAAATCGAGCTTAATAATTTAACATTCTCTTATTTAAAAGAAATAACAGTGTTATCTGAAATTAGCACGATAATTAGAAGAGGTGAAACCGTAGCTATTGTGGGACCTACTGGATCTGGCAAGACAACACTTGTTAACTTAATCATGCGGTTTTACAACAATCGGTTGGGTTCCATCAAGTTAGATGGAATGAATATTCAAAATTTTAGTTTAAAATCATTTCGTAAGCATATCGCTTTGGTTAGCCAAGAGGTTTTTCTTTTTAATGATACTTTGAGATCAAATTTGATATACGGATTAAATCGGGATGTAAGAGATGAGGAGATGGAAGAAGCTCTTGGAAAAGCAAGATTAATAGAATTCATCTCTCGTCTTCCCAAAGGGCTTGAGACGCTGGTGGGTGATCGAGGGGTTAGGCTTTCGGGTGGCGAAAAGCAGCGCCTATCTATTGCCCGCGCTATTTTAAAGAAATCTGAAATTTTAATATTAGATGAAGCGACAAGTTCTCTTGACTCAAAAACTGAAAACGCAATTCAGAAGGCAATTAATGATACTATCAAAGATAAAACGGCTATTGTAATAGCACATCGCCTATCAACCATAAAGCACGCAGATAAAATTATTGTTCTTGAAAATGGCCGATTGGCCGAAGAGGGTGGTTTGGCGGAGCTTTTAGAAAGAAAAGGTAAATTTTATGAGCTTTGGAACGAGCAAAAATTTTATTAACTTTGTGAAATGACCCACGAACTAATTAGTAACAAAAAAGAAATCTTGCGAAAAATTGAAATGATGACTAGATCCATTAAAAAATTTATTTGCAATTGCTAAGCAATTGTTGCATACAGTTTTTATTAATGTGTTGATAGGTGTAGATGAAATTTTTTAATCAAACCATTCTTGTAACTTCGAATGAGCCATGGGGCGGACTATGGTTTTCAAAGCAGCATTACGCTAATGAATTGTCTCGCGAAAATAAGGTTTACTTTGTTAATGCGCCTGGTAAATGGAATTTGCACCAATTGTTTAAAAAGAAGCTTGAAAAAAAACAAATTAGCCCGTCATTGATGGTTTTAGAATTGAACAACTATTTTCCTTTAACTGGACGATTTAATTTGCTATTTAGATTGAATGAGTGGCTAACAAATAAAATGTTATCTAAATTTTTTCGACAAGAAAAGGTAAGCAATCTAATTGTCTTTGCTTTCAATCCTTTTCATCTATTACAACCGAAACAAATCAAACAAGTTACCCTGGCTATATATTACAGCGTTGACCATTATCCTTCTATTGAAAGAGAAGCGATGCTATGCAAGAACGTGGACATTATTTTTATTATTTCACACGCTTATAAAAAAAAATACGAGAAATATAAAAAACCTCTTTATTATCTTTCTCATGGTATTCCTGATCATGGCTACAGCGAAGAAGAGTTGCTGCAGCCCAATTTGAAGGATGAGGCGTTAATTATGGGTTCTTTTACGAAGCACATCGATTATCAACTTCTTTATGAGTTAGCAAAAAAATTTGAAGAAATAAAATTTAGGCTGATTGGATTGATCCAAAATCTCGAAGATTTCAGTTTAAAAGATTTGGAATATTTAGATAAATTGAAAAAAATGAAGAATGTTTTTTTTGAGAAAAATAAACCCTATTCTGATTTGTATTCAGATATGTTAGGCGCAAAAATTTGCATGGTGTGTTACAAAGGTGAAGGGAGCGAAACGCTTCGGAGTCCGTTAAAAGCGCTTCAATATCTCTCTTTTGGAAAAACTGTTGTGTGTGGCAATTTTCAAACATTTGAGGATGTTCCGGAAATATATGATTTATTATATGTTTGTAATAATAATGAAGAATTCATTGAAAGATTTAGGAAACTTTTAACCGAAAAAGAATTGCCTGAGATTATAAAAAAACGAATACGTTTTGCTCAACAATTTACATATTTCAAGATATTCAGAAAAATAGAGAAATTTATAGATGAAGCACGTGATTTACAAAGACAGTAAACTGAAAAAACATCATATGTTAATCGGTTAAATTAATGAATAGTCTTATTTCTATTATTATTCCAACTTATAATTCCGAGAGGTACATTTCTGAAACTATTCAATCGGTTGTCAATCAAACTTATTCTAACTGGGAACTGATTATTATTGATGACGGATCTACAGACAGCACCGCTCAAATCATCCAAAAACATTTTTCCGATCCAAAGATTAGGTATGTTTACCAGGCAAATCAAGGCGTATCGATAGCACGAAACAATGGCATGTTTTTATCTAAAGGAGACTATGTGGCTTTTTTAGATTCTGATGATCTTTGGGAGCCAAATAATTTAGAGCTTAAAATAAAGTTTTTGAATTCCGAGCCTGATATAGATTGGGTTTTTTCAGATATGAAAGAGTTAGATGAAAAAACAAAAGAAATAAGAATTGCCGCCAGGGGAACGGATGAAAATATTTTGGAAAAAATTTTGCTTTGGGAAGGAGAGGTTGTTCCTTGTTCGCCGTCAAATGTGATAATGAGACGGAAGTGTTTTGAGGAAGGTATAAAATTTGATCCTAATTTTTCAACCGCGGCTGATCAAGATTTCACTATTCAGCTAGCAGTAAAACATGAAGGTAAAAGAATTAAAGAAGAGCTGCTAACCTATAGGGTTCGTAATGATAGCATGTGTCGAAATATAGCATTGATGGAAAAAGATCATATAGCAGTTTACAAAAAGGCAGGCCAAAGTAAGTTGTTTAAATCTTATTGGTTCAAAAAGAAATGTTTTTCAAGTTTGTATTTGATTTTAGCGGGAAGCTGGTGGAAGAACGGCAATAATAAGAAAAGGGGTGTATTTTTTCTGCTAAAATCCGTATACCTTTATCCTTTAACAATTTTTAAAATAGCCATAAAATTGTTGAAAAAATAAGAAGTATTATTGCTTTGAAAAAAAATGTTTTGGTTCTCACTTATTGGAGTTATAACGACCCTTTGATTCAAACTTATACCCTGCCTTACGTTCGAATATTTAAGCGTTATCTACCTCACGGCAGCATGGCTTACCTTTTTACCTTAGAGCAAAAAAGTCAAAAAATTTCACCTGAGAAAATACGATCGATAAAAGAGAAATTAAAGCAAGAAAATATTATTTGGCTTCCTTTCAAATATGACCACTTTGGGTTAAGGATGTTTTTCAGAATGTTGGCCCTGGTACCGTATCTTTTTTGGATTTGTATCGCAAAAAAAATTAAAAAAATTCATGCGTGGTGTACTTCCGGCGGCGGAATCGGATATATTTTGGCGATGTTAACGAGGATTCCATTGATTATTGACAGTTATGAGCCGCACGCTGAGTGTATGGTAGAAACTGGAACGTGGAAACGTAATAGTTTATCTTTTAAACTGCTTTGGTGGATGGAAAAACGGCAAAGTCGTCACGCTGATACAGTCATTGCTTGTGTTGAAAAAATGAAAGAGTATGCGCTGAGAAAATATAATGCCACTTTCAAAAATTTTTACTGCAAACCAGCTTGCGTTGATTTCGAAATGTTTTCTTTGAAAAAGCGGAAAAACCCTGATCTTTTGAGAAAATATGGTTTGGAAGGAAAAATCGTATGTTCGTATGTTGGGAAATTTGGCGGTATATATTTAGATCAGGAAATATTTGATTTTTTTTCGGAAGCAGAAAAGTTTTGGGGAAATAAATTTCGAGTAGTGCTGCTCAGCAATCAAGACGAAAATCAACTACGCGAGTGGTCAAAAAAATCAAATTTTGATTATTCTAAAATAATTAAAAAATTTGTTCCTTATACAGAAGTTTCTGAATATATGGGATTAGGTGATTTTGGCCTTTCACCTTACGTTCCCGTTGTTTCAAGGCGCTATGGTTCTCCCATTAAAAACGGTGAATATTGGGCTATGGGTTTACCGATTGTTATACCGGAGGGCGTTTCTGACGATTCCGATATTGTTCGCACTTTTCAAATAGGATCAGTTTTAGAAAATTTGTCGAAAGAAGCTTATCTCAATTCGATCAAAGAAATAGATAACCTTCTAAAGAGGTATGCAAAAGAAGATTTAAAGCGCAAGATTAGAGAAGTAGCGATAAAATATCGAAACTTTAAAACAGCAGAGAATGTATATCAAAAAATATATGATATTAGCAGCCATGCCAATTAATTTATGACAGAAAAAGCAAAAATAATCTTGGCAGGTGGTGCGGGCTATATTGGCTTCTATACAGTTATCGAAATTTTTAAAAAGAGGGATTACGACGTTATTTCAATTGATAATTATGCTAATTCCGATTAATTTTATAAAAAAGAAATTTTTTTAAAAATGAGCCAACAAGAAGAAGTTAGAAATTTCTTTAATAATACCGCAGCTGAATATGGTGCCAAATACCACACTAAAGATTTCTACTATAAATATTTTTTTAGACAAAGATTACATGCCGCAACCCAAAATCAAGACTTAAACAACAAGACAATTTTAGATATCGGCGCGGGCACCGGTGGTTTGTACGATTATCTTTTAGCACAGCATAAAAATGTTAATTTTTACGCCACAGATCTTTCCGATAAAATGTTGAAGCAAAGCAAGATACCGTTTGAGCGGCAATTTGTAGGGAAGTGTTTTGAAGTGGGATTGCCCAATATCACCTATGATTTTATCTTTATGTTAGGAGTTACTTCATATATGACGCAGGAAGAATTATTTACAAATTTGAATTATATAAAAAACCATCTTGGCAATAGCGGCAGAGCCATAATATCTTTTACAAATCGAGCGAGTCTTGATTTTATAATTCGTTCATTCATTAAGTTTTTTTTAAGACCTCTGCGTATTTCAAATAAAGTTATGGGGCAGTCTTTTCGTATTTATGCCTACAGAAGAAAAGAGATCACGAAACTTTTAGAAGAGAATTTTGCAATAAAGAACATTACCTTGATCAATCAAACAGTTTTTCCTTTTTGTCTTTTTTTTAAAAAAACCTCAATTAGATTCGCAAGACTAATCGAAAAATATTTTACTGGCTGGTTACGATTATTTTTTAGCTCTGATTTTGTAGTAACTATTCAAAAAAATAGTGATAGAGTATAGAAATTAAGTAGCTGCATAGTGTGATAATTTTATAATCTTTGATACGGAAAAGAGAGAGGAAGAACAAATGCCGAAATCACTTGTAACAGGCGGAGCAGGCTTTATTGGCGCTCACGTTGTGAATGAATTGTTAAAATTGGGGCACGAAGTGGTTGTTTTAGATGATCTGAGTGGAGGATTTGAAGATAATGTTAATTCGAAGGCAATTTTTGTAAAAGGTTCAATTGTAGATAGCGACTGTGTCAACCGGTTGTTTGAGGATCATAATTTTGATTATATCTATCACTTGGCCGCTTATGCGGCGGAAGGGTTAAGTCATTTTATTAGGGTTTTCAACTATACCAACAATTTAATCGGCAGCATGAACCTGCTTAATAAAGCTGTGAATTCAAAAGTGAAATGCTTTATTTTTACTTCCTCAATAGCCGTCTATGGCGCATTAGAGCCCCCAATGCGAGAAGACATGGTGCCAGAGCCGGAAGATCCATATGGAATCGCGAAGCTTGCGGTTGAGTATGATTTAAAAGCCGCTAACAAAATGTTCGGGCTAAATTATATAATTTTTCGCCCTCATAATGTTTTTGGAGAATACCAAAATTTAGGTGATAAATATAGAAATGTAGTTGGGATTTTTATGAATCAATTAATGCAAAATAAGCCACTTACTATTTTTGGTGATGGTAGTCAAACGCGAGCCTTCAGTTATATTGGGGATGTGGCCCCTTATATTGCTAATTCAGTGAATGTGAAAGAGGCTTATAATAATACTTTTAATGTGGGCGCTGATAATCCGTACACCGTTAATCAATTGGCAAAAACTGCGATGGATGTCATGAATATTTCTGGGGATATTCAATATGTTGCATCGCGAAACGAAGTTTTGCACGCGCATTCGGATCATACGAAAATTAAAAAAGTTTTTGGTGAAACCTCCGCTCTAACTTTAGAGGAAGGCATGCAAAAAATGGCGAAATGGGCAAAGGGAGTTGGAATACGAAAAAGTAAGAAATTTAAAAATATCGAAGTAATGCAAAATTTACCACCTGTTTGGCTGAAAGATTAAAATTGAAAAAAATTTTATTTATTTGTCAACAGCGATTAAATCGTTCGCCTGGACAACGATTTCGTTTCGAACAATACATTGACTTTTTAGCTAGCCACGGTTTTCAATCGAAACTTGCTTATTTATTAAGCGCTGAAGACGATAAGATTTTTTACTCAAAAGGGAAGCATTTTAAGAAGGCAATTATTTTCTTTAAGATTTTAGTCAAAAGACTCAAAGATGTTTTAATTTCATTTAGGTATGACACAGTTTTTATTTTTCGCGAGGCATTTTTTGTGGGTCCCGCTTGGTTTGAATTTTTATTATCTTTAAGTTCTGCCAAAGTTATTTTTGATTTTGATGATGCTATTTGGATTCCAAATGTATCTGAGGCAAACAAAAGCCTGATTTGGCTTAAGAACTTTAAGAAAATCAAGCATATTATAAAGATGGCTAACATGATATTTGCCGGCAATCAGTATTTAGCCGACTACGCGTTGCAATTTAATAAAAATGTTAAAATTATTCCCACTACGATCGATACGGACTCTTATAGAAGATCAGCCGCAAGTAATGAAAAAAATACCATATGTATCGGGTGGACTGGAAGTCAAACAACAATTCAACACTTTGATCTCATAGTCCCGGTTTTTAAAAAAATAAAAAATAAATATAAAGAAAAAATCGCTTTTAAGGTAGTGGTAAATGGAAAGTACGTAAATGATGATTTAAAAATAATTGGAACGAGCTGGAGTAAAGAAAGGGAGCTGGAGGAGCTTTTAGATTTTGATATTGCAATAATGCCCCTGCCAAATGACGAGTGGGCCAAAGGCAAATGTGGCTTAAAAGCGTTGCAATGCATGGCTTTAAACATCCCGGTAGTCATATCTCCAGTTGGGGTTAATATGGAGATCATTCAGGATGGGGTGAATGGATTTTTAGCTGATTCCGAAGAGGAGTGGGTGCAGAAGTTGTCACAATTAATAGACTCTCAGGAGCTTCGTGAAGAAATGGGTCGCCAGGCCAGACAAACTGTTGTTGAGAAATATTCAGTTGAATCACAAAAAGAACGATATTTAAAATTTATTAAAAACATTTAAGACATTTAAGCGAGTAGAGAAAAAAGTGCGTGGAATAGCAGGGCTTGTATAAATGACCAAAAATAGAATCAAAGTATTACGAATTGTTACACGTCTCAATGTTGGCGGGCCTGCCAGGCATGCTATCATTCTCACAGAAAATTTGAATGCTCCTCAAAATCAAAAATTCCGTTCTTATTTAGCAATCGGAAAAATAGAAGACAATGAAGCAGACATGTCTTATTTGTATAGAAAAAAGAGCGTGCATCCGATTACTATCCCGGAGTTATATCGTGGAATTCATTTATGGAAAGATGCTGTCGCTTTTTTAAAATTATTCCTAATTATTAGGAGAATAAAACCTGATATCGTTCACACCCATATGTCTAAGGTCGGCACTTTAGGGCGCGTAGCAGCTAAATTTGCTGGAACGCCCAAAATTGTTCACACCTACCACGGGCATATTTTTTCAGGATATTTTGGAGCCATTTCAACCAAATTTTTTATTCTAATTAATAAGGTGTTAAATTTTTTTACAACAAAAATTATTACAATTAGTCAGGCAGTAAAAGATGAAATTTGCAATAAATACAAGATTGCAAACCCGGCAAAAACAGAAATTATTCACCTGGGCATTGAAACCCGGGATTATTTGAATTTAGATCAATGTAAAGGTTTGCTGCGGCGGGACCTGAAAGCTGGCGAAGATGATGTATTGATAGCGTTTGTCGCTCGATTAATTCCAATAAAAAACTGTGAAATGTTGCTTGAGGTGGCGAGGAAAATTGTCG